>JAUICR010000329.1 GCA_030427785.1 Bacteroidia bacterium
TTTTGTGTTAATTGTATTATTTATTCGCTATGAGCTGTCTTACGACAAACAGCATGCTGATGCCGAACGCATTTATAGAGTTACGGAAACCATTGATGCTGGTAGCTACGTGGAAAACTCGTCCAGTGCCCCATTCCCTGTTTTGCCAAATTTGTTGCTCGATTATCCTGAAATGATTGAAACGGGCGTTCGCCTATTTGATATGCAACTTCCGGTAAAGTCATTTAAGCTGGAGGATGAAAGATTGTTTAATGAAACAGGAATCTACTTTGCAGATTCTAATTTCTTTGAATTCTTTGATTTGCCACTATTAAGAGGCGATGCTGCTTCCGTTTTGTCAAAACCTAAAACCATAGTAATAAGTGAGGAGCTTGCGCAAAAGTATTTTGGTGACGAAGACCCCATCGGCAAGTTTATTTTTCTTGGAGGATTTGACCAAATGAACCTGGAAGTGACCGGAGTTTATGCAAACCCTGGTGCGACCCATATAAAACCAAGAGCGGTTATTTCATTTAGTACCTACTTGGGTATGAACCCCAATACGATGCAAAACTGGGTTTGGAATCCTTGCTGGACTTACATCAAGCTAGCACCCAATGTATCTCCATCCAGCTTAATAGATAGATTTCCGGAATTTGTACAGGCCCATTATATCGATAGAGTAAAGGATATGGTGAGTCATCAATTACAACCTTTGGAGAGTATTCATTTACACTCTCAATTGGAATTTGAAATGGCCGCGAATGGTAGCATGCGGTATATCTACATTCTTATGTCAGCCGCTATTTTTCTTTTGGTAGTAGGATGTATCAACTATGTCAATCTTTCTACCATTGGTTATTTTGCTCGTACGCGTGAGCTGGGTGTTCGTAAAGTTTTGGGGGCTTTTCCAAAGCAAATACGCTGGCAAATACTTATTGAGTCTGTGGTATTAACGCTGCTGTCCTGCCTTGCCGGGCTATTATTGCTCCTACTTTTTTTCAGGCCTTTTTCCGAAAAAATGCAAGTGGATTTTTCAATAAACGATTTTTTACATGTCCCCAGCCTTTTTACGGTGCTTCTGTTTTTAATGGTCACAGGAATTTTGGCTGGCGCATACCCTGCCGTCAAGTTTTCCAATATTGGAGTACTATCCGTTTTGAGAGGAGGAACGAGTGGCGATGCCTCTAATAACTGGGTGAGAAATGCATTGGTAGTACTTCAGTTTTCACTTTCCATTATTCTTATCATTTTTTCGCTTAGCGCCAGAAAACAGCTGAATTATATGTACAATAAGGAAAAGGGTTTTGATGATGAGAATGTGTTGTTGTTCAAGATTACAGGAACCCAGATTCCTGGAAAATTGCAAAGCTTTAGAGCTGAAATGATGAAGCATCCCTCGGTAAAGGGCGTTACCGTGATGAATGAAATACTAGGGGTAAACAATAATAATCATGAATACAATTATGAGGGCTTGCCTGCTGGCCAATGGCATTACTTTCCGGCATTGATGGTAGATGAGGCGTTTACAGATGTTTTTGATATGGAACTAGTGGCTGGAAGAACGTATGATAGTAAGAAACAAAAAGAGGATTCTTTATCTGTAATAGTAAACGAGTCTATGGTAAGTTTTCTAGGTTTTACTGACCCACAAGAAGCGGTGAACAAAAAAATGCAGTCGCTTAGCGGCAACGAAAAGATTGTAGGTGTGGTAAAGGATTTTCATTTTAAAAGTATGCACAACCCTATTGGCCCCATGGTAATGGATATTGAAACCCGTAGAGGCAACTTCTACTACTTCGCCAAGCTGGCTGTGATTAAAGTTCAGGAACTAAATCAAGATGTGCTGGATCACATGGAAGGGGTTTGGCAAAACGCGGCTGGCCATCATCCTTTCGATTATCGCCTTTTGAGCAATGAAATCAAACAACTTTATAAGACCGAAAACCGAATGACTGTATTATTGGATTTCTTTACGTTAATTTCTGTAGTAGTGGCGCTTATGGGTTTGTTTGCCCTGAGTAGATTTATGGCATACTTCAAAACACGCGAAATAGCTATTCGTAAGGTTTTTGGAGCGGAGACTCCACAACTTTTGCTATTCGCTGGAAAAGAACAGTTTTGGTTGGTTCTTATATCATTGGGAATAGCGCTACCATTGGCTTATGTTTCTGTAGATTATTGGTTACAATCCTTCAGTTATAGAATTAATCAAGGCTTTGCAATTTATGCCCTAGCCGCTATTTTGGCTATGTTCTTGTCCATGCTTACCGTAATGCTGGTTTCCCTTAAAGCTATTAGAACTAATACC
>JAUICR010000330.1 GCA_030427785.1 Bacteroidia bacterium
GCTATGGTAAAGTATGTAGGCTGGGCGCATGGTGTCTTGTTTATTGCCTATGTTATTTTGGCACTAAGGGCTGCCATCGTTTGCAAATGGAGCTTTGGCCGATTGGCCATTGCTATTATCGCTTCCTTACTTCCTTTTGGTCCTTTTGTATTTGATAAAAGTGTAAAGAAAGAAGAAGCGGCTCTTTTGTAAAAAAAACGCCCCTAGATGGAGCGCTTTCAATGTAAATTATTTCTCGGCTGAGTTTGTAGTGGTCTCGACTCCGCTCGATCTGACGTCACTTCGAGCGGAGTCGAGAAATACTATTGCTTAATCACCTTTTGGGTTTTAATGCCTTCCGAGTTTTGAACCATGAAAATATAAATACCAGCAGGCTGATTGCTTAGGTTTACTTTGCTTTGGCGCTCGGTGATGCTTCTGCTTATGATTAATTTTCCGGTAAGGTCAAACACGCTCAACTGATTGTCGCTATCCAAGGCTATTTCGATGGTGTAAATTCCGGTTCCAGGATTTGGGTAAACATTCAAGCTTTTGCTTTCAAGTTTTTCGGGTTCAGGAGTAGAGATGTTGTACTTCTTACCTTGGTAATAATACAATCCTCCGCCCCAGGTTCCTGTTATCAAATCTATATAGCCATCATTGTCCAGATCGGCAACGGCAGGTGCAGTACGGTATCCATTGGCATACGTGCCGGTTTGTCTAAAAGCTGGTGTTTGCCTGAATCTTATATTTGGTCTTTTGCTGGTAACTCCTTTTACCAATTGATCGCAGCCAGTAAATACATCTACGTATTGGCCGTAGGCATTGCTGCCGTATCCTACATCTGTAAGGTTTACCAAGGCATTGTTGTTTACATTGGCAGCGGTGTGATAACATACTTCTATCACTATGTTAGAAACGCCATCCCACAAAAATCTATTTCTGTCAAAAGGAGTGATGTTCCAACCTTTAGAAATAGGATGGATACTGGCCTGGTGTACTTCTGTAAATCCACTTACAAAGCCTGACAACGAGCTATCTGTTGTTGCTTTTATTTTTACCGAATATTTTGCGAATAGGGTTCCATTATTGGAGGTGGTTACGTCAAACTCAATGGAATTGATATAGCCATATTCCAATCCTTGAGCTCTTAATTCGGAAGCTCTATATAAATATTGGTTTTTACCAGCCCTTTTTGAAATTCCGTAAGGAGTAAAATCAGCCCCTCCGGTGGTATTGGAATCGGTACCTACAATCACCACTAGTTCTGATGGCTTGCTACTTACATAGGCTACACTGTCGTATTGCAAAATGCCCTTGTAATCGGAGCCTACCATCACGTTAATAAAACCGTTTTCTTCAAAAGCGATAGGCACGCTATTTCCACCATAACCACCCGTGGCGGTACTTATAGCACCATAATTATCGGTGGCCAAGGTAAATGATGGGCTGGTGATAGAACTGTTTTTGTATAAATAAACCTTCCCCTGAAAGTTGCCCACCAAAAGATCTAAATCGCCATCGCCATCCATATCATATAAAAATGGTGCAGCGTTATTGTTTACATCTATTCCAGGAAAAGCATAGGCAAAAGTAAAGTTAGGGGCGGTGGCGCTCGAATTGGTGAAATAATACAATTTGCCATTCTGATCGCCTACAATCATATCCAAATCCCCATCATTATCAAGGTCTCCAAAGCACGGCACTGTAGCTACTTCCAATCCTGGATAGCTGGAGATATTAGCAAAATTGGAATCTACAAGTGTAAACTCGGGGTTGTTGGTGTTGCCCGTATTGATATAATATTGATAATAATGACGGGTAGTATCGAGGCTCACAAAGTTGTGATTGTTTGCCACTACCAGGTCTAATAGCGAATCACCGTTCATATCTACTAATCTCGGCACGGCACCTTTTCCTAAGTCCAGCATGTCTTCTTGCAAAAAATTATTCTTCACATAATTAAAGATGGGGGAAGTGGTAGTTCCATTATTCTTATACAACTGTACGCTGCGCTTATCTTGTCCGCCATCACTTTGGTCGGCCGAGCTCACTATTAAATCCGGAATTCCATCAAAGGTTACATCCTCGTACCATCCGGCAGGAAAATTAGTGAGTTCTACAGGTCTGTCGTAGGTTGGGTACAGAGTATCTTGCGAAGTAAAATGGGCGCTATCAGGGGTTCCGCCATTATACAAAGCACCCATATCCGAGTAGCTAATGTTTCCTAGTATTACGTCTATTACATTGTCGCTGTTGAGGTCGAGTGGTAAGATACTGCTACCCGAGTGCAAAGTTTTTTTCTTGAAA
>JAUICR010000107.1 GCA_030427785.1 Bacteroidia bacterium
GTATCGTATTGGCACAGATATCACCACACGTTACTACCAAAGTCTTCAGCAAAATTTTTCGGTAACGAGAAATGCGAAAGCTAAATTGATTATGCAAATAGATTTAGAACCCGTTCTTAAAGACTTTGATATTCTAGCTACGCCTTATGTAGTAAGTGATCCATCAGTACCAGTAGATATGGCCAAAGCTGTGGAAATGGCCGATAATTTATCAATAGGACTCTATTAATATGAAAAAACTAGCAGCTCAAATATTCAGTTTTATTCTAGTATTCAGCATGATGTCGTGCAACGAAGACCAGAAGGAAACTATATCTAAAACCATTAATTTCGAGGTGGAGCTGCGAAATCAAGGTATGCCCGTTGAGATAACTGACACCTTGATGCTTAACAATGGTGATAGCTTTTACCCTACACTCATCAAATTATACCTCTCTAGTATTCAACTACAAAATGGACAAGGCGAATGGATAATGCTGGAGGATGTAATTATCACTTCACCAGGTTCAGAGCCACAATCCACTTATACTTTTAATTTGCCTGATGGCAACTACTCTAAACTTAGAATGGGAGTTGGTTTAGATTCAACTTTAAACGCTTCAGATCCTTTGTCTTTTCCTAATGACAATCCTTTGGCAGCCTATCAAGGCATGTATTGGGATATGATAAAGTATCGGTTTGCAATAATAGAAGGTATTGTATCGCCTGAAGATTCAAATAGAATTTTAGTGGCTTATCATCCTGGCACTGACCCATTGTATAAGGAAGTAGAGTTTGATATTGATTTATCTAACAGTGGTATAACGTATGATGTAACAGCCCAATTAAATTTAGAAGAGATTTTTGACGGCCCTGGAGGTACGGTTGATTTTATCACCCAAGCCACTACACACTCCGTTGTAAGTGATCCGCATGACTATGCAATTGCTGAAATGATCATGATCAATTTGGCCAATGCTATTGAGTTATCCACAAGTGTTTCTACACCGTAAAGCTTTTTTAGCTTTGCGCTAAGGAAACATACACATGAAAATACATTTTATTGCCATCGGAGGAAGTGCTATGCATAATCTAGCATTAGCCCTTCATCATAAAGGTTATGAAGTTTCGGGTAGCGATGACGAAATTTTTGAGCCATCCAAATCACGACTAAGAAGCCATGGTTTACTTCCCAAACAAGAAGGTTGGAATGCAGAAAATATAAAAACAAGCCTAGATTGTGTTATACTTGGAATGCATGCTAGGCAAGACAATCCCGAGCTCATTCGTGCCCAAGAGCTAGGTATTAAGGTTTACTCCTACCCCGAATTTATTTATCATCAAAGTGAGGATAAAACCAGGGTGGTAATAGCTGGAAGCCATGGCAAAACCTCTATTTCGGCTATGATACTTCATGTGTTACATTTTCATAATCGTGATTGTGATTTTATGATTGGGGCACAGTTAGAGGGTTTTGATACCATGGTAAAGCTCACTACAAAGAATGAGTTTATTCTTTTGGAAGGTGACGAGTACCTCTCCTCTCCTATTGATTTGCGTCCAAAATTTTTGCACTATAAGCCCAATATTGCTCTGCTGTCAGGTATAGCCTGGGATCACGTAAACGTATTTCCTACTTATGAGGATTACCGCAAGCAATTTGATTTACTCATAGAGTGTATGGAGCCCGGAGGCGCCCTAGTGTATAATGAGCTGGACGAAGAGGTAGTTTCGGTGGTGAACAATGCAAGTAATCAAATAAAAAAGTTTAGTTACGGCCTGCCTGATTATCATATTACTGATGGCGAAGTGCAATTAGAGACAGATGAGGGTTTGGTACCCCTGATGATTTTTGGAAAGCACAACATGAACAACCTCGAAGGTGCCCGATGGATTTGCAATCAAATGGGCGTTACAGACGAGGAGTTTTACCAAGCAATCCCAACTTTTAAAGGTGCCGCAAGAAGACTCGAAATTCAATACAAGAGTCCACAATTAAATGTTTACAGAGATTTTGCGCACGCCCCCTCCAAAGTATTAGCCACCGTAAATGCGGTAAAAGAAAACTTTGACAAGCGAAAAGTAGTTGCTTGCTTAGAGCTGCATACATTTAGCAGCCTGAATATAAAATTCATGAACCAATACGCTCAAAGTATGGATAAAGCTGACGTTGCCTTAGTTTATTATAATCCTAAAGTTGTAGCACATAAGAAGCTTCCTGAATTAGACCCTACTACGGTGCAGAAGCAATTTGGTGGTAAAAACGTAATGGTGTTTACCTCCAATGAGTTATTGCTAAACAAAGTGCAACAAGAAATAAAAGACACAGCCTCTGTACTACTTGTAATGAGCTCAGGTTCATTTGATGGTATTGACTGGAACAAAGAATTGAACTTAGATTAGGTTGCCACAAACATTAATTACATTTGACCAATCTTAAAACGATGATCAAAAAAGAGCTACTCAGCAGTAAATCCATAGAGATCATTCTCAATAGACTTGCTTGCGAGTTAATTGAAAATCACGAGGATTTTTCCAAATCTGTGCTTATTGGCCTACAGCCACGAGGTTTGATTCTTATGAATCGAATTTTAGAAAAATTAGCTAATCATGGTTTTAAGAATGTAGCACATGGCGCCTTAGATATTACTTTCTATCGAGATGACTTTAGAAGGCGAGATGCCCCAATTAGTGCTAATCAAACCAAAATTGATATCCTGTTAGAAAACAAAAAAGTGATCTTTATAGATGACGTTTTGTACACCGGTAGAAGTGTAAGATCAGCACTTGATGCCATACACAGCTTTGGCCGACCATCAGAAATAGAATTACTCTCTTTAATTGACCGAAGATTTACCCGAGAACTTCCTATACAACCTGACTATACAGGCAAACAGGTAGATTCGCATGCTAGCCAAAGGGTACTGGTTACGTGGAAAGAGCAAAACAAAACGGATGCCGTTTACTTAATAATTCCAGAAAATGAGTGAGTTAAGCGTTAATCATTTATTGGGTATAAAAGAACTCAGCGCACAGGATATCCACCTGATATTTGAAACTGCCAGTCAATTCAAAGAAGTAATTAACCGTCCGATTAAAAAAGTACCTTCATTAAGAGATATTACTGTAGCCAACCTCTTTTTTGAAAATAGTACTAGAACAAGATTAAGCTTTGAGCTGGCCGAGAAGCGCTTATCAGCCGATATTATCAATTTTTCGGCAGCCTCATCCTCTGTAAAAAAAGGTGAAACACTGATTGACACTGTAAACAACATACTTTCCATGAAAGTGGATATGGTGGTGATGAGACATCCCAACCCGGGAGCCGCTAAGTTTTTGTCATTAAATGTAAATAGCACCATTATCAACGCAGGAGATGGAGCTCACGAACACCCTACACAGGCCTTGCTGGATGCTTTCTCAATTGTATCAAAACACGGAGATCTAAAGGGTAAAAAGGTGCTCATTGTGGGTGACATTTTACACTCAAGAGTAGCCCTTTCAAATATCCTTTGCTTACTAAAACTTGGCGCAGAGGTAAAGCTATGTGGGCCTGCTACCCTAATGCCTAAATACATTACAAAACTTGGAGTAACGGTAAGCCACAATCTTAAAGAATCTTTGGAGTGGTGTGATATAGCCAATATGCTGAGGGTACAACATGAACGCCAAGACCTCAAGTACTTTCCCTCTATACGAGAATACACCAAGCAATTTGGGCTAACTCTACCCATGCTTGATAGTCTCAAAAAAGAAATAACCATTATGCACCCTGGGCCTATAAATAGAGGGGTAGAAATAAGTAGCGAAGTAGCTGATAGTGATTATTCTATTATTCTCAATCAGGTAGAAAATGGGGTGGCAATTAGGATGGCAGTTTTGTATCTTTTGGCATCAAAAAACAAAATGAACTTTAAAGCCGATTAGTATGAACTTTGATATTGAAAATCGGGATAATCATGTTTTTATAAAATGTAACCTAGAAATAATGGGCAGTGATGATATGCATGCTCTTGTCAATTTAATTGAAGATTATCCTAGGGAAAATATTATTTTGCACCTGCTTTCGGTAAGAAGCATGCGCCAACATTCGCTATTACTTAAATCTCATGATCAAAGAAAAAAACTTGGCATGAGTTTTATAGTAATATTAAATAACTCCTTGATGGATGAATTTGAGCTTACTTCTGCCTTTACAGAAATGGAAGCATACGATATCTTGGAAATGGAAGAAATAGAACGCTAATTAATTTATTATGAAAAAAACATTACTAACCCTACTTCTGGCAATTTTTTACGCAAGCAGCGGCTATGCCCAATGCACCCCAGATACTACTCTTACAGAGGTGGTAGTACCTCCGTTTGGAAGTAAAATCGATAGCGTAAATCAAGCTGTGATTTTTCCTTATGCATATGTGAATCAGCCCTATTCTGAGGTGATCTATTTCAGGATTCCAACAGACACATTTTTTGCAGCGGTAAACGATACCATTCCAATAAACTATGTAAAGCTAGACGCTTTGATAGGTTTGCCAGCTACCATGACTTTATCGTGTGTTCCTTCCAATTGTACCTTTCCGGGAGGTAGTTTTGGATGTGCCGTAATGCAAGGAACCCCTACTACTAAAGATTCCATTTCGCTGGGTGTTGCTATAGAGTACAATATCTCCATTTCGGGTTTACCTACTCCTATTAAGGATACTTTAAGAGGTTATTACATTGTAGTGAAGGATGCCCCAATTAGCATTGAGGAAGTTGCTAAAAAGTCATCTGACGTAAGAATATATCCAAACCCGATTAAGGATAGATTGTTTTTAAGTTTTAATTCGGAAAGTGGAAAATCCGCTGAGTTGAAAATTCATTCGATCATTGGCACTCAAGTATATCATGGTAAATACAATACACAGTATGGTAGCAACAAAGTGGAGCTCAATACAGCCAAGCTAAACTCTGGGATTTACCTATATAGTTTGTCCATTGGCGATAAAAATTACACAGGAAGGTTTACCGTTAGTCATTAATGACCCTTTCTCTTAAAATTCTGGGAGCTAGTTCGGCCATTCCATTGATGGATCGCCATACTAGCTCCCAGTTTTTGACTATAGCCAATCGGCATTTTTTAATAGATTGTGGTGAAGGCACCCAAGTGCAATTGCGCAGGTCGGGCATTGGTTTTGGACGCGTAAACCACATTCTTATAAGCCATCTTCATGGTGACCATATTTATGGTTTAATGCCTTTATTAAGCACCTTTCATTTGCTTGATAGATTTAAAGAACTTCATGTTTATTGTCCTGAGCCATTAGAACAAGGAGTTTACGACCTTCTTAAATTATCAAAAACTACCTTGAGGTATAAGCTTATATTTCATCATCATAATCCAAAAAACAGGACTTTGATTTATGAAGATAAAGCGGTCACCGTCCATTCATTTCCTTTAAAACATAGCATTGATTGTTATGGATTTTTGTTTACTGAAAAACCAAAGCCAAGGAATATAAAAAAAAGTGCTTTGGAGCAGTACTCCATACCCGTAGCAGAAATTAGAAAAATAAAACAAGGTGCCGATTGGGAGGATGAGAATGGCCAAACCGTAAAAAATGAAGATATCACCACAGCTGGTGCAAAACCACTTAGCTATGCCTACTGCACAGATACAGCCCCGATAGATACCTTGACCGAACTACTGCAAATAAAACCTGATCTGCTATACCATGAAGCCACTTTTACAGAAAAGCATAAAAAAAGGGCCGCCAAAACAAAGCATAGCACGGCCTTGCAAGCATCTTTAGTAGCCAAATCAGTAGGATGCACCCATTTAATCATTGGGCATTACTCAGTACGGTATAACGATCTTTATGAGCTCTTAGATGAGGCCAAGGTAAATTTTGAAAACACATGGTTGGCAGATGACGGAAAGGAATTTACATTGAACGCACAGCTACATTTGACTGAAGAAAATTTGTACCAAAAAAAAGGCGCTAAATAGCGCCTTGTCTCCTTACAGGTATACTTACTGCCTTATTACCTTTTCAGTAATTAATTTGTCTCCCCGTTTGAAAACCAAGTAATAAATACCCGCTGCTTGATTCTTCAGACTGATTTCTCCTTTGTAAGTGCCATCATTACTTTTTGCTTTCTCACTATACACCTGCTTTCCATCTTGATTTATTACAAACACATCAAGCTTTCCTCCTTCATTCAATTTAAGGTTGTATTTAAAAATATCAGAAGTAGGGTTTGGAAACATGTCTATTTCTACCTTCTCAAATTGGGATTCAGCAGTGTTGTTTAGGCCCAGACTCTTTTGTATCATATCTACTTCCTCTGCACTTACTTCATCTACTTCCAGTTCTATCTGGATGTTGACGTCTTCGCCATTTACTCGCATGTGCCTCATCATTTTTCTAGCATGCATAGGCATATCATGTTCTCCTAATACCACATCATAACGAATATCTTTATCGTTTCTACTTACTACCACTTCCACTCTCTCTCCTGGTTCTTTCGTTTTTATTTGCTCAATCAGTTCCTTGTAAGTACTCACTTCCTTCCCATCAAAAGTTTTAAGAATATCCTCGCTTTGCAACCCAGCTTTTGCGGCTGGCCCATCCTCTACTACCTTGGTCAGCCTCACTTGTTTTGGTTTATCAGTAGCAGCATTTGTAGTGTAACCTACCACACCCAAAAATGCACGCTTCTCATAAGTTCTGTCGTAATCAAAACTCCTATTCCCCCTCACCTGAGCTTCCTTGCTATCCATAGTGCACACTTTCACACGCACATTTTCATTAAAGGCGTTTTGCTCGTCAAGGGTTTCAACATGTTTTAGAATTTCCTCAACATCAACTCCATCTGGAATTACCACCTCCTTATTAATGGTTTTAGTCTCACCATGCTTTGTAATCACCACGTTTATTTTCAAAACTTTTTGGCCATCCTCACCAGCTTTATTCTCGCTTGATTGTGCGTTTATCGGGACCGAACCAAGTGCGAAAACAAGCAGTGCCCATAACATATAAACTGTCTTTTTCATAGTAGTATTATTTTTGTTCACATCAAATCTACTATTTAACTCATTGAAATAAAGTTAATTGAAAGGTTAAAGAATGGTTAATAAATAACCTAAGTGTTATAGTTTTATGGAAGAATACAACTATATATGTCCGCACTGCTTTACTAGTGTATCTGCCTTAATTGACACTACAATAAAGGAGCAGAAATACATAGAAGACTGCGAGCGCTGCTGCAATCCGGTGGAGATAAAACTTAGACTAGACTCTCGAAATAAAGTGAGCGAGTTTTCGGCTGATAGGCTTGATGCCTGAGTTTATAGCGAAATAAGACCCTCAATTTCTTCGGCCTCTAAGTACCTATCTATTACGCTGTCGGGGTTTACCATAAGTTCTTTGGCAGTAATGCTCAAGAATTTACCCGTCCTTGATTCTTTGACCTCTATAAGGGCCTCATTTGATGTGAACAGGCTTTCCACCTTTGCAAGCTTTTCATTATCAGCAGCGATAATAAACTTGAACATATAAATACTAGGCCATTCAAAACCTTCTTCGAGTTGAATTTTCAACTTTTCATACTTTTCTTTTTTATCATCCATCAGCTATTTCTCTAAAGGGTTTTGGCAAAAATAATTTATCTTTCCTACTTAATCCTGGTTATGAAATCTATCCATCAATGGTTTGACGATTATGGTGAAAGCCATACCAACAAAACAAATAAAATTATTCACTGGATTTGTGTTCCTCTAATTTTTTTTAGTGTAATAGCTCTTCTTTCAGCTATTCCATCCGCTTGGTTATCTTCATACTTTCCACCATCTATAGCGCCTTACATACATTGGGGTACGGTGGTGCTAGTGTTGGGTCTCCTATTTTACCTTAGGCTTTCTTTCCCCATGTTTATTGGTATCCTGATATTTAGCGTGGTATGTCTTCAGGCCACCGTATGGTTGCAAGCATTAGCACTACCTGTTTGGCAGTCTTCACTTATTATATTTGCCACAGCTTGGGTGGGACAATTTATAGGTCATAAAATAGAAGGTAAAAAACCATCCTTTTTTAAGGATTTGCAATTTCTACTTATCGGACCCGCCTGGCTAATGGGCTTTATTTATAAAAAACTAGGGATCAGGTACTAAAACATGCCAAAAACCAAAAGAGTAATTATTACCGGTGGGCCAGGCACCGGTAAAACAACCATTATCAAACTTTTAGAATCTCATGGTTTTCCTTGCCACAAAGAGGCCGCTAGAGCAGTAATAAAAGTACAGCTTGAAAAAGATTCTGATTTGTTGCCATGGAAAAACCTAGAAAAGTTTAGTGACGAGGTTTTTAGTCAGCAGCAGCTACAATATGGGCAGGCTGTTCCTAATATCTGCAATTTTTATGATCGGGGCATGCCTGATGTAATTGCTTACTTGCGTAGAGATGATATAGCATCACCACATCTTGATGAAGTAGTACCTGCTTACCCTTATTATAAAGAAGTATTTGTAACGCCACCCTGGGAAGACATTTACAAAAAAGACAACGAAAGGCGAGAAGATTTTAAAACCATGGTAGAAATACACCAATCGTTAATTAAGACCTACGGAAGCTTTGGATACAATGTTATAGAAGTGCCTTTTGTACGAGCCAAAAAAAGAATGGAATTTGTTTTGGAGAGGCTACAACTACTATGAGTGAAGATATTCATAAGGTACTAAAGCAGCATTGGGGTTTTGATAAATTCAGGCCGCTACAAGAAGATATTATAAACAGTGCGATAAAGGGAAATGATACTTTGGCACTTCTTCCTACTGGAGGTGGAAAATCTCTTTGTTTCCAAGTACCTATTATGGCTCAAGAGGGTATTGGTATCGTTATATCGCCCTTAATAGCTCTTATGCTTGATCAGGTTCAAACCCTAAAAAAAATTGGAATCCCGGCTATAGCGCTCACCTCTACCCTATCCTTTCGCGAAATTGATACAGGTTTAGAAAACTGCGTGTACGGCAAGTATAAATTCTTGTACATGTCGCCCGAACGATTGATGACCGATATAGTACAAGAGCGACTAAAGCGTATGAAAGTAAGCCTCCTGGTAGTAGATGAAGCTCATTGTATTTCGCAATGGGGCTATGACTTTAGGCCACCTTATCTAAAAATACTCGAAACCCGTGATCTACTCAAAGGTATTCCTGTATTGGCTCTTACGGCTACGGCTACTCCCAAGGTGGTTATTGACATACAAGAGAAACTAGGGTTTCACGCACCTCATGTTATTCAGCAAAGTTTCTATCGCTCTAATTTATTTTACAATGTAAATCACACAGAAAAGAAATGGAGTAAAACCCTTGAAATCTTGCACAAAATTGCGGGATCGGCTATACTATACCTACGAAACAGAAAACAAACTGTACAAGTAGCAAACTGGTTGCAGCAAAGTGGTGTTTCGGCAACATATTACCATGCTGGCCTAAAAGCTGAGGAGCGCGACAATAGGCAGGAAAAATGGGTGAAAAACCAAATACGTGTTATAGTTTGTACCAATGCATTTGGTATGGGAATAGACAAACCTGATGTGAAGCTGGTATTACATCTTGATTTACCAGAATCGCTTGAAGCGTACTTTCAAGAGGCTGGTAGAGCAGGCAGAAATGGCAATACGGCCTACTCCGTAGTTTTGGTTGGCCCTTCTGATATTGCTGAGCTAAAGCGCAAAAATCTCGATACCTTTCCGGATATTGGATTTGTAAAAAGAGTTTATCAATGCTTAGCCAATTTTTTTCAACTGGCCTCAGGTGGCAGTCAAGGGCAATCGTTTGCCTTTGACTTTGGAGCATTTATTAAGCAATACGACTTGCAAGCTCTTAAAACCTACGCCACCTTAAAAATTTTGGAGAAAGAAGGATTTATTCTTTTGAATGAAGGATTTAAATACCCTTCGCGAGTTTTTATAAAATTAGACCGAACATCACTTTACGATTATCAATTACGCAACCCAAAGCTGGATGGCTTTATAAAAACTTTAATACGATCATACGGTGGCCTCGATATAGAATATGGTATTATCAACGAAAGTGTGCTTGCACAGCGATTAAATCAACCTGAGGCATTGATACGAAAAACGTTAAATCACCTTACCAAGCAAGGAATCATAGATTACGTACCTAGCAAAGGAGATTCTGAAATCGTATTTACCCAAGATCGAATTTCCATTAACAATCTTAGAATATCTGATGCCAACCTTAAAGAACGCTACGCGGATAGAGTAAGGAGAATAAAAGCTGTAGAAGATTATTTAGTAGAAGATAAACTCTGTAGGTCTCGAAAACTATTAGACTATTTTGGAGAGAAATCAGAACTACAATGTGGGCATTGCGATGTGTGTAGAGCAGCGAGTAGAGTTAAATCTCATGATCAAGATTTGGAGAATGTAATTGCCTTATTACGACAAACAATGAGTGCCGAAAGCACCACATTAGAAAATCTAAAAAACCAAATAAAGTATAGAGAAAGCTTACTGACCGAAGGCTTGCGATGGCTCCTGGATGCCGGTGAAATAGAATTAGAAGGATTAAATTTTAGGAAAACTAATTCAAAAAGCTAAACTCATAGTGCAGCCTTATTGTTGCCCAAAACGTAAATTTGAACTTCAATTAAGATATTCTTTATGCGTATTGTTTTCATGGGTACTCCCCAGTTTGCTGTAGCCTCATTGCAAAAACTAGTAGAAGCCAACCATGAAGTAGTGGCGGTGGTAACTGTTCCGGATAAACCTGCCGGTAGAGGTAGAAAGCTTATGCAGTCTCCCGTTAAGGAATATGCTGTGCAAAATAAAATACACGTTTTGCAGCCTGCTAAGCTTAAAGACGAACAATGGCTGGTAGACTTAGCATCTTATAATGCCGACTTGTTTGTAGTAGTGGCCTTTAGAATGCTTCCTGAGGTAGTGTGGAAAATGGCTCCCAAAGGAACTATAAATCTCCATGGGTCATTACTGCCACAATATAGAGGTGCCGCTCCTATTAATTGGGCCATAATAAATGGAGAAAAGGAAACCGGGGTGACAACCTTCTTTATAAATGAGAATATAGATACCGGGGCAATTATCGATCAAGTTTCACTTCCTATATTGCTTGCAGATACCGCAGGAAGCTTACATGACAAAATGATGCTAGTAGGTGCAGATTTAGTATTAAAAACTGTAAATGAAATAAAAGCAGGTACCGTTAATTCCATTCCACAAAAGCCGGAGGAGGAAATTAAGCATGCCCCAAAAATATTTAAGCAAGACACTCTTATTGATTTTAACCAACCGGCAGAGCATGTGTATGATTTTATTAGAGGACTTTCACCCTATCCGGCCGCTACTTGCTCCATATTAAATGATGGAATTGAATATGCCTTCAAAATATTCGAAACTGAGATAATAAAGGAACCCGAAGCCACTTTAGAGGTTGGGCAAATTGACACAGATGGTAAAAAGTACATGCATATTGGCTGCAAAAAAGGCGTATTGAGCCTCAAAACCTTACAGGCTGCGGGTAAAAAAAGGATGAACGTAACTGAATTACTCAATGGCTTTAAGCTAAATAATATGGCTAAAATTGGCTGAAACCCATAGTAGGACTGGCTTTGAGGCCATATTTGTTAACAAAAACCGCCATTTGTAAACAAATATGGCC
>JAUICR010000331.1 GCA_030427785.1 Bacteroidia bacterium
CAATGGAATACCACGACCGTAATCGCGCACCATTACCTGACCGTCTTTTATAGAAATCTCAACGGTTTTTCCAGCGCCCATCACATACTCGTCTACCGAGTTGTCAAGCACCTCCTTTAGTAAAATGTAAATACCATCATCAGCTGATGAGCCATCACCCAACTTCCCGATATACATACCGGGGCGCAGCCTGATGTGCTCTTTCCAATCGAGCGATCGTATATTATCTTCTGTATAATCTGCTTGAGCCATAAATCAATTCTTGCAAAAATGTAACGGCTAAAAATAGAAAATAAGCCAAACCCCTTTGAGTATAAGGACTAGCTTTTATAAACAGGTTTTGAACGGGCTTTGCAGTACAGAGTATCTAGAATTAAGTATGAAGTACTCTGTACTCAATACTAACTACTCTATACTTCGTTATACGTTAAACCTAAAATGCATCACATCTCCATCCTTCACCACATATTCTTTTCCTTCTACCGAAAGTTTTCCGGCTTCTTTTACCGCGTTTTCTGAACCCAACCTTGCATAGTCTTCATAAGCGATAACTTCTGCACGGATAAATCCTTTTTCAAAATCAGTGTGGATTACACCAGCCGCCTGAGGGGCTGTAAATCCTTTTTTTATCGTCCACGCTCTTACCTCTTTCACTCCAGCTGTAAAATCCGTTTGTAGGTTCAATAAATGATAAGCCGCTCTTATCACCTTATTTACACCCGCCTCTTCCAATCCTAAATCATCCAAAAACATTTGGCGCTCTTCATAGCTGTCCAATTCAGCAATATCAGCCTCAGTAGCTGCCGCTAAATAAATAACTTCAGCATTTTCGGTAGCGGCCATTTCCTCTACTTTTTTTACCCAATCATTACCGTCCTTAGCTGAAGCCTCATCTACATTACATACATATAGGATTGGCTTATCAGTAAGCAAATGACTTTCTGCTATCAGTTCATTCTCATCCTCGTTACGTTCAAAACTGCGTACGCTCCTTCCTTGCTCTAAATGCTTGATTAATCGATCAAGTAAATCCACAATCACTTGTTCTGATTTATTACCAGTACGAGCCGCCTTGCGATGTTTATCAATGCGCTTCTCTAAGGTGTCCAAATCTTTTATCTGCAGCTCAAAATCGATAGTTTCCTTATCTCTGATAGGGTCAATACTTCCATCTACATGCGTAATATTATCGTTTTCGAAACAACGCAACACATGAATAATGGCATTACACTCGCGGATGTTTCCCAAAAACTTGTTACCAAGCCCCTCACCTTTGCTAGCTCCTTTTACCAAACCGGCAATATCTACAATCTCTACAGTGGCAGGCATTACTCGCTCAGGATTTACCAATTCCTCCAATTTATTGAGGCGCGAATCCGGCACCGTTACCATTCCTACATTAGGCTCTATAGTGCAAAAGGGAAAGTTGGCACTTTGCGCCTTGGCATTTGATAAACAATTAAAAAGGGTTGATTTTCCTACGTTGGGTAAACCTACTATTCCGCACTTCATGGCTGTAATTTTTTGAGGCGGCAAAGGTAAGTTAAGAATCCAATTTTGAAGAAAAGATATAGGATGATGTTTTACAAATGTCTATAAAGGAAATAAGCTATCATGGCGAATGGGAACCAACCAAGCCAACTGAATATCCAAAGGAAAAGTTGTCGAGATTTCAAATATTCGTTTTGGAGGATGGATATGAATTCAGGAAAATTTAATTGTACACCCGCCTTTTTCATTCATATCATTTGCTATATAACATTCCAATCTTATCCATTTTGTTTAATGGTTAAAGCCCTATTTCACAATACCTTTGGCGCCTCTTATATAATCGTCTATGTCATTCTCCTCTTTAGGTCTTCCAAAGTATTTTCTCAAAACACTTAAAAGTCAAAACTTCACAAAGCCCTACCCTATTCAAGAACAGGCTATTCCTAGTATTCTTGCCAAAAAAGACATCCTGGGTATTGCAGAAACTGGATCAGGAAAAACAGCCAGTTATGTACTGCCCCTTCTTGCCAATTTGGAAATGGCAGAATCTAAAGGCGCTCGTCATATCAAGGCATTGGTGCTTGTTCCCACTCGTGAATTAGCAATTCAGGTAGAAGAAGTTATCGAACAATTTTCTCGCGACTTACCCTTTAGGTGCAAATCATTGGCAGTGTACGGTGGTGTGTCTATTAATGTGCAGATGCTGGGACTAACCAATGTGAGTGTATTGGTAGCCACCCCTGGTAGACTTCTCGATTTGGTTCGCTCCAATGCTGTTCA
>JAUICR010000332.1 GCA_030427785.1 Bacteroidia bacterium
CTTGACGTGGAGCATCACCCAAATCAAAGATTCCACCAAGGTCTACAAAGAAGGGATCATCTGTAGGTCCACAAAAAACAGTTTCGCCACTACTAGCGGTTGTTATCGCATTATTAAAAAGTGTAGCATAAGTGGTGTTAAGACCTGCTGCGCCTTCAATAGAGCGTGAACCAATATTATAGGGAGGAACAATTCCATTTGCTATAACCGTACTAAAACTTAGGCCACCATCGGTGCTTTTCTCAAGCATATAAGTCGTCTTTTGGTTTTCTAAACCCAGACGAATGTTGAAGAAAGTACTAGGGTCTTCGTTCGTTTTAGTAAACGTGAATCGATAAATGATATCATCACCCATAGTGCTGGCATCATTATCAATGTGAATTTCATAGCGGATGTCTTCTCCAAAGGAGTAATAATTGGGTCCGCCATGTGCTAACTGCCCTGGAATGTAATTCGCAATTATGGTTATCGAATTAGGATCATCGGGACTACGGAATGCGTACACATCCGTGTTGTCGGCCAAGGGATCAAACGCGATAAGTGGCGCTTCCCTGTGGCTCGAGGCCATCATTTCCACAGTGCTCAGCAAGCTGAGTGCAGCTATGAAAAGAAAGGAGTTTAATATATATCTATATGTTTTCATTATTTAATATTGTTTTAATGATTCTGATTATTCAGTGCCTTTTTGCGCCACCATTGTACCTCTCCAAGGAGTTTGCACATAAGGGAAAGATGACTTGAAAGAGGTGTCATTAGATTCTACACCTGTAGAATACTGAAGCACGTTAATCAACTGATTAGTTACCGGGCTTTGATTTGGATCATTAGGATTCGGATAAAAATCATCATACCATAATCCTACAGCTGCTAGCACAGCACCTGATACCGCCTGAAGCTCAATACGAGTAACGTCATCTTCCAATCTTCTTCCGTTTGGAAATCCATCCATGTTAGGAATAAATTGAATGCTTGTGTTAGCATAAGTAGGATCTGTTAAACCTAGTACAGCAGCTTGTATAAGTCCTTCCGAACTAAAAGCCGGGTCGTTTCTAGGAGTAACAGGGGTGGCCATATTCAATCTCAACATATCTCCACCATTAGGCAAAAAGTTATTGATGAATGGCTTTCCTGCTGCCAATGGGTTTCCACCTTTTCCTGTAGCCAATTGGTAAGGAGCCAGATTAGGAACTCCAGTATGAAAGATTGGAAGTAAATCTACAGAACGAGGCATACCAGCAGCTGGCAATAGGAAGTTTCCAAAAATGGCATCATCTAAGGCTGTTCCAGCTAAAGCTGGATTTCCTTTTAGTGCATAAAGGCCATCCTGGGTATTTCCAAAATCAAAAGCTCCTAATGAGTTTCGCTGAATACGCAAAGCTGAAAATGCCGGTACTGCACCCGCAAAGAAATCTTCGTCCATATACAGAGCTAACTCAGGATTGTTGAAATAGGCATAAAACAAGCTGTCGCCATACGGAGATCTGGAATTCCAAAGATCTTTTTGACCAATCGGAATTACGGCCTCATTAGTAAGTGGCATTCCAAGTCTTGAAACCTGCACCCAGCTTCCTGAGTTTACAGCGTCTGGTGCACCGGTGTTAAGTGTCTTAGTGGCTTTTCTACTTGCCGAAGCCCAAACTCCGATTACGTAATCACCATCTAAAATTCCTGAAGCAGAAGATACCGGCTGACCATTCTTTTGAAGACTAGCGATAGGTACCTCAATTACAATAGAATGAACATTGTATTGAGATAAACCATCTCTTACCACACCACCATTGTTTTGGCGTGGAGAATCTCCTAAGTCAAAGATTCCACCTAAATCCACAAAGAAGGGATCGTCAGCAGGACCAGCATACACCATTTCGCCACCACCGCCTGTAGCCGTCATAGTAGCAGCTGTTATTAGGCTTTCGTAGCTAGAAGCACCCGCTCCAACAGGGCTTTCGATAGATCGAGCACCGATATTGTTAGGAGGTACGATTCCGTTGCTTACGATGGTCATAAAACTTGCACCGCCATCCATACTCTTCTCTAAAGTATAAGTGGTTTTTAAGTTTTCTTTACCTAAACGGATGTTGAAAAAGGTAGTCGGATCTTCATTAGTGCGACTAAATGTAAATCGATAAATAATGTCATCGCCCATGGAGGCCATGTCATTATCAATATGTATTTCATAGCGAACATCTTCTCCAAAGGTGTAATAATTGGGGCCACCATAAGGCAGTTCGGCTGGAATGTAATTGGCTATCAAAACAACAT
>JAUICR010000108.1 GCA_030427785.1 Bacteroidia bacterium
TAAACACCTTAGAGTCTTACGTAAACTTCCGATTTGAACAATTGATATACAAGCACTACGATTATAGTGCTATGCAGATGTCTGCCGAGATAAACGATCAAAAAGCAACATTAAGCTCTACGTATCAAGATCATAACTTAGATTATAAACTTAAACTCAAGGCCCTAATTGATACCCCAAATATAGATGCCAACCTAGATTTTCTGCTAAAGGGAGCCGCGTTAAAAAACCTCAACCTTACTAATACCTCCACCAAACTAGGCACTCATATTAAAGCGGCCTTTAATGGCCATCCTAAAAATTTTGACAGCAAACTGTCAGCCGGTAAAACCATAGTGGTAAAAAATGCCGAATCATTCCGATTGGATACCATGGCCCTTTATTTTAATACTAATGACACTAGCACGGCAGCCAAAATAAACAGTGGCGTACTTAATGGAAACTTAGCCATCAATAGCTCCTTAGAAAATGCGCTTGAATCATTAGAAAAGTACTTCGATAATTTTGGAGAAACGGACTCTGTACTTGTGGCCAAACCCG
This sequence comes from Bacteroidia bacterium, assembly GCA_030427785.1. Lineage (GTDB taxonomy): Bacteria > Bacteroidota > Bacteroidia > Flavobacteriales > Schleiferiaceae > Owenweeksia. Next base: position 541 of record JAUICR010000108.1, read on the forward strand.
AGGATTTAGAAATGAAAGCAGAGTTTCACTTATCAAGCTCGATGGTGCTGCGCGAGTTATTCATACCTGACTTACAGCAGTTAGATACCGTAAATCTAACCATGCTATTCAAGCCTTCTGATGACATCATGCGATTGGATCTTACGGCTCACGAAATCGTATATGCTAATTCTTCTTTGAAAGATTTAGCACTAAATTTTAATGCCTCTAAAGGCACCACTTTAGTTCATTTTGGCTTTGAACGAATAGAAGCAGGTGTAATTGACTTATACCAAACTGCTTTTGATATGGAGCTGAAAAATGGCAAAGGCACGGCTACATTTAATATGCTGGATGAAAATTCAAGTGATTTTATAAATACCATCGTCCGTGTGAATAATGAGGATGATTCTCAGATATTGACAGTAGATACCAACCGATTGATATTAACCGGAAAACCCTGGAAAATTCCGTACAACAACAAAGTTGAGATTACCGAATCAAGCACCCTTTTCAGCGATTTCATTCTTAGCAGAAACAGACAGTCCATCAGTCTTAATTCATTTGAGGAAAACGGAATTCATAAATCAAATCTGGAACTAAAAGATTTTGACCTAGCTACTATCTTCTCTGTTTTCAATTCAAATCAAAGCATCATAACGGGTACAGTAAATGGCAGTTTGGTTTTAACCGAAAATGAACAATTAGCCAATTTTGTTGGAGAAGCTTCTATCGATGGTTTGGGAGCATTGGGTAATGAACTAGGTAAACTAAAGCTGATAGCCGAAAGTGATGATGGTGTTTCGTACACCTTGGGAGTAAACTTAAATGGTAATAATACCGACCTTCAAATTAAAGGCAATTATGTGCAGCAAGAAGATTCTCAACTTGATTTAAAGCTTGACATTAACCGAATTGACTTAGCATTACTTGAAAAATTTGCCCCAAAAAAAATTGGTCAAACCGAAGGTTATTTATCAGGAAAGGCACGTATGGCCGGTAGCACTAGCGAGCCTGATTTTACAGGCTGGATAGAGTTTCACAAGGCCAAATTGACTTTAGAAGAGTTTGGGTCTAGCTTTGCTTTCAGCTCAGACAAGCTAGAATTTCGCGACAAAAAATTACTTTTCCATAATTTCTCTGTACAGGATACTCTAAAAAATTCGGCCAGGCTTGATGGCTTTGTAAACTTCACAAACCCGTCCAATCCGGAATTTGACTTTAGCCTAAACGCCAGGAATTTTCAACTGATAAACTCTACCAGAAAAAACAGTGAAGTATTGTATGGCAAAGCAATTGTAAATATTGACCTGCAAGCAAAAGGCACGCTGAATGTGCCCTCTATTACTACCGATATCGAGTTTGTAAAAGGAACTGAGATAAACTATATAGTACCCCCGCACGAGGCGCAGCTAGAAGAAAGACAAGGAATTGTGCGCTTTGCTAACCTTAAAGACAGCTTGGATGTACTCAGTACCGAAGATGTACGAGAGTCTTTCTTATCGGGGATGGACCTTAATGCAAAACTTAAAATTGCCCCGCAAACTACCTTTCGAATTTTTATAGACGAAAAATCTGGAGATATCTTGGAGCTTACAGGAAAGGCTAATTTAAATTACACCTTGATAAATGGTGGCAACGAAAAACTGGTAGGCAGTTATGAACTAAGCGATGGATTCTACAAGTTGAGCTTTTACGAATTAGTTCAAAAGAAATTTGACTTACTACCCGGATCAAAAATAGTGTGGAACGGCTATGTAATGGAAGGTGTGCTAGACTTAACAGCCCAATACAAACTGCGTACTGCTACCACCGACCTGATGACTGAAGTGGGAATGAATCAAGATCCTGCAGCACTCAGAAAATACAAAGAAAAGCAGCCCTTTTGGGTAGATCTTAATATTAATGGAAACCTAAACCGACCACAAGTCTCGTTTGACATTGATATGCCACCTAGCAGCAGAGATGTGTTAGGCGGAAGTGTATATGCCAAGGTGCAAGAACTCAATAAAAATGAAGCAGAACTGAACAAGCAGGTTTTGGCCTTAATCGCTTTCAACACTTTTATTCCGGCTGAGCCCATAGATGCTGGTGGAGGTAGCACCTCAGACTTGGCACGGTCAAGTGTAAGCGGTATTCTTTCATCAGAACTCAATCGACTTTCGTCTAAATATATCGAAGGTATTGAGCTCAATTTTGATTTGGATAGTTATACCGATTACCAATCAGGGCAAGCCGAAGGAAAAACCAACCTGAATGTAAGCATTAGGCAATCGCTCTTTAGCGAAAGGCTAATAGTAGAGGTAGGTAGCTCACTAGCACTAGAGGGTAGTAGTCAAAAAAATGAAGTTTTTGGTGATGTAAGCATCGAGTATTTATTGACAGAAAATGGCCGATACAGAATCAAAGGATTTAGAGACACCGGCTATCAGGATTTAATAGAAGGACAACTTACCATTAATGGCCTGGCCATAATGTTTAATAAAGATTTTGACACCTTAAAAGAACTATGGCAAAAAGACGCCAAAGCACTGGAAGAAGAAAACTCAGATAAGAAAGATGACTAGGCTAGTAAATCTACATATCATCTTATTTCTAAGCCTGGTGCTAATATCTATCAGCTCGTGTAATGTAACCAAGCACCTACCCGAGGATGAATGGCTGTACAATGGTGCCGAACTCAAAGTCACCTCTACATCGCCCATAAAAGGAAAAGCTGAATTAAAATATGAACTGGAAGATGTGATAGAACCAAAGCCAAATAGCACCCCGCTGGGAATTAGATTTGGACTCTATTGGCACATTAAGGCTCAAAAAGAAAATGCGGGAAAAACGGCTAAGTTTTTAGATAAAAAATTTGGTGAAAAACCAGTGTATTTAAGCGATGTAAACCCCATTTGGAATGAAACGATACTGAACAACCGCTGCGAAAACCAGGGGTACTTTTATCCTAAGATTCAATCGAAAATTGTAAAAAAAGGGAGAAAGGCCATCGTGCAATATGAAGTGGAGGTCTCTAAGCCCTATACCTTGGCTAGCTACCGATTCAAAGGCGATTCCACCCACTTTGACTCACTTCTTCATTATTCATTAAACAATACCATTCTAACTCCAAAAACCAGATTCAGTACAGATTATTTTAAGCAAGAACGAAATAGAATTGACGACTTCCTAAAAGACAATGGCTATTATTTGTTCAATCCGGATGTGCTAATTTTTACTTCGGACACCAACCAATATGACGATAGGCAATTTGATTTAGTGCTTAGTTTCAAAACTGAAGCAACCAAAGAAGCATTGAAACCCTATAGAATACGCAATGTGGAAGCCACCATAATGAAACGACAAGGAATTGATGATTCATCGGCCTTGCAAAGTGTGGTGATAGATAGCATACCTATTTATCAACCCGGCATTATTTTCAAGCCTAATCTTTTGAGGCCTTACATCACCTTGCACCCAGGAATGCTGTACAACAAAAGCACTACGCTCAATACTTCCAAGCGCTTGGCCGCTACCAAAACATTTAACATTATCAACTTAAAATACAGCCAGGTAGATACTACTATGGCCGATTCGATAGGGCTATTAGATGCCTCTATAGTTTTGTCACCAGCTCAAAAACAAACGATAAGAATAGAGGGCCAGGGAACGGTAAAATCCAACAGTTTTGCAGGCCCCGGGCTAATAGGAAGTTATTTTAACAAAAACCTTTTTAAAGGAGGAGAAAGACTGGAAATTTCGGGAAACCTAAGCTACGAAGTACAATTTGGCGGAGGTGCTACTGATCCTCTTACAGCTCTTGAGTTTAAAATTCTTAACAGCATCACCTTTCCTAGATTTTTAACACCATTTAATTTCAATCCTATTTCGGGCAACACTATACCTAATACCAAGATATCCTTTGACTACATTTTGCAAAAGCGAGAGCAATATTATGTGCTCAATTCCTATATCCTATCCTTTGGTTACAACTGGAAAAGCCGCCCTACCATATACCAAGAAATAGCTCCCATTAGCCTAAACTTTACCAATGTACAGCAAGTTACCCCGGAGTTTCAGGAGATCTTGGATGAAAACCCATTTTTGGCAGCAAGTTTTCAAAACCAATTTATTCCGGGATTAACCTACCTCCTTCAGTACAGCGAACCGTGGGACAATGATTCAAGAGGGAAATTTTACTTTGCCTTTAGTGCAGATATTGCGGGTAATCTTATCGGGGCCATCCATGATATCACTGGAAATGATCACACATTGTTCAACCTGCCCTATGCACAATACTTGAGAGGTGATATTGATGTACGACATTATACCAAAGTGGCAAGAAAATCTTCTATCGTTAGCCGCTTGTTTGTAGGGGTTGGGTATCCATACAACATGAGTACCTCATTGCCCTTTTCCAAGCAATATTATTCTGGTGGTCCTAATAGCGTGAGAGGGTTTAGAGTAAGAACCATTGGGCCTGGTAGTTACCAATTACCCGACAGCATCACTAGCAGTAGTTCATTTTTTGATAGAACTGGCGACATCCGATTAGAAGCCAATTTAGAGTTTCGTCACCCTATTGTGAGTTTACTTCATGGGGCTGTATTTGTAGATGCCGGAAATATTTGGCTCTACAATGATAACCCCGCTCTTCCTGGTGGCAAATTTAGCAGTAGCTGGTCGCAAGAAATTGCCATAAGTGCGGGCTATGGAGTACGACTTGATATTGACTTTGTGGTAATTCGAGTTGATATAGGTACACCCATCCGGTTTCCGTATAAAAAGGGGAATAGCCATTGGCAGGATGAATTTAAGATTTCGTACAAATCGTGGAGGCAGGATAATATCATTTGGAACTTCAGTATAGGGTATCCGTTCTAAGAATTTAGAACAATGTATTAACAATAGTTTCAATCCTTGCTTAAGCCACTGATAACCAATTGAAAAATTTGCTTCATTTTATTAATAAATAATTTGCGCAATTCGAAATTGCCTACATTTGCAGCTTAATTAATTTAGTTTTTAAGATGAACATTTTTGTTGGAAGCCTTCCTTGGTCTACTGAGGAGGACGAATTAAGAGGCTCTTTCGAGAGCTTTGGTGAAGTAGCTTCAGTACGTATTATTACTGACAAATTCACTGGTAGAAGTAAAGGATTTGGCTTCGTAGAAATGCCTGATGATGCAGCTGCAGAAAAGGCGATTGAAGAGTTGAATGGATCTAGTTTTGGAGGAAGAAACATCGTAGTTAACGAATCTAAGCCTAAGCCAGAAGGCGAGCGCAGAGGCGGTGGTGGATTTAATCGTGGTGGTGGAAACCGCGATAACTTCAACCGTGATCGTTACTAGAATCATATAGATTTTATTGAATCAGAAAGCAGCCTTCGGGCTGCTTTTTTTGTTTATACCTTTCACCATCCTTGTATTTTTTTAAAGCCACACTAATACTTTAGATTTGGCTTTTTTAAATAGTAGCTAAGAATAATGCGGCTTTCATGAATTTTAAAAACAAAATTGTTTGGATAACAGGCGCTAGCGGTGGCATAGGCGAAGAAATGGCGCTGCAGCTCAATGCTAAAGGAGCCATTGTCATTCTCTCAGCTCGAAGAAAGGAGGTGCTCGAATCTGTAAAAAGCAAACTTCAATACCCCGAAAACTCCTTGGTTCTACCCATGGATATGGAGCAGCCCAGTACTTTCACAGAAAACGTATCCCAGGTAATAGACAATTATGGGCGAGTAGATGTGCTGTTTCTAAATGCGGGGATAAGTCAACGCTCCTATGCCATAAATACTAATATGGATGTAGACCACAGACTGATGAATGTAAATTATTTTGGACCTGTAGCTCTTACCAAAGAATTGCTTCCCTATTTACAAAAGCAAGCTTCTTGTAATATTGCTGTAAATAGTAGCTTAGGCGGTAAATTTGGTTTTTACGAGCGCTCCGCCTACTCTGCTTCTAAGTTTGCTTTACAAGGATTTTTTGAGTCGTTGAGATTGGAGGAATTTGAAAACAACATTCATGTCAATCTACTTTGTGCAGTGGGGATAAACACCAACATGTCTATGAACGCGCTGGTGGGAGATGGAGAAACATTTGGAAAGCAGAGCGCCATGCAAGCCGAAGGGATAGCAGTAGATGACTGTGTAAGGCAAATGATAAGCGCTATCGAAAAAAATAAAAAGGAAGTGATCATAGCCAAAGGCATGCAGCGCTACTCCACCAAAATAAAAGAATTATTTCCTGAGCTTTTTTTTAAGCTGCTCAGAAAAAACAAACCCTAGAATAATCAACTATGAGTGCTAAAAAAGTTATTTCTGGAATACAACAAATAGGAATTGGCAATAGAGGCGTACATCCGCTATGGAAATGGTACCGCCAGAATTTTGGAATGGACATCGGTATTTTTGAAGAAGCTGCCGAAGCGCCATTGATGACCATCTACACCGGTGGCGAGGTTCATGCCCGCAATGCTGCTTTGGCCGTAAACATGCAAGGAGGTGGTGGATTCGAAATTTGGCAATTTACTAGTCGAGAGGCCCAGCCTGCTGCCTTCGAAACTCAGTTGGGAGACCTAGGACTGTACATTGCCAAAATGAAATCTAGAGATGTAAAAAAGGCTTACGAAGCTTTTAAGACCAAGGGTCTTGACCTTCAGGGCGAACTTAGCACCGACCCTGCCGGACGTCCGCATTTTTATATAAAAGACCCCAACGGAAACCTATTTGAAGTAGTACAAGGCGATAGCTGGTTTGGCAATAACGATCACCTTACTGGCGGAGCCTACGGAATGGTAATAGGTGTGAGTGATATGGAAAAAAGCCTCACCCTTTATCGTGATGTACTGGAGCATGATAAAGTGATATATGACGAAACGGGAACTTTTGATGACCTAAAAGCCTTGAAAGGAGGCCAAGGAAAATTCAGAAGGGTGCTCTTGCAAAACTCCAAAAAACGACAAGGCGCTTTTGGACCATTATTGGGCAATAGCCAAATCGAGCTTATACAAAGCTTAGATACACCTGGCAGAAAAATATTTGAAAATCGCTACTGGGGAGACCTCGGCTTTATCCATATGTGTTTTGACATCAGAAATATGGAGGCACTAAAAAAAGAGTGTGAGGCAGCCGGATTTCCCTTTACCGTAGATAGCTCCAACTCTTTTGATATGGGAAAAGCTGCTGGTCACTTTACTTACATAGAAGACCCAGATGGCGCCTGGATAGAATTTGTAGAGACCCACAAAGTACCTATTATGGAAAAATGGGGTTGGTATCTCAATATCAAAAACAGAGCACCACAAAAACCACTTCCAAGATGGATGCTTAGTGCATTGAGGTTTAATAAAGTGAAAGACTAAAATCTATTGGCTTTACTACAAAGCAATGAAACCTTTTGTGAAGCCATTACTTTCTATACTAACACCCGTTTACAACTCTGAACTTTGGTTAGCAGAATGTGTAAAATCTGCCCAAGCCCAAAGTTTTGATGATTGGGAATGGATTTTTGTAAACGATCATTCCACGGATAGTACCAAGGAAATGCTGGCAGGGTTAGCCACTAAGGATGCTCGAATCAAAGTTTTTGATAATCCTGCTAAAGGAATAATATCAGCACTACAAAAAGCCCTAGACGAAAGCCAAGGCACCTACATCACCAGGATGGATGCAGATGACCTAATGCCTGCGGGCCGTTTGCAAATTTTGGCGGAAGCCCTGCGCAACGCTCCTCCAAAAACGGTGGTAACAGGTAAGGTAAAATACTTTGCCAGTACCGAAATAAGTAAGGGTTACCTTGAGTATGAAAACTGGCTAAACCGCATTGCTACTGCAAATGAGTTTTGGAAAAACCTATACCGCGAATGTGTGGTGGCATCCCCCAATTGGATGATGCTAAGAAAAGAGCTACTAGAAATAGGAGGCTTTCAAAACCTGGAGTATCCTGAAGACTACGACTTAGTGTTTCGCTGGTATCAAAATGGTTTTAAAATAAAAGCTGTGACAGATACCACACTCTTGTGGCGTGAACATGAACGCAGAACATCTCGAAATTCTGAGCATTACTCACAGCCCTATTTTTTTAAGCTTAAAATCAAACGATTTGTTGAAAGCGAATATCAAAAGCTCCCCCTGGTGCTATGGGGCACAGGAACCAAGGCTCGGCTAGTGGCAAAGACACTTGACGAACAAGGCATACCATTTACTTGGATGGACCTTAATCCTACTAAATTTCCAAACGGGATATACCAGCATGAAATACGTGACTACCAGGAAATAGAAAAATTAGGAGCTTGTAAACTGTTAGTTGCAATATACCCACCGCCTAGTGCGCTTACTAAGCTCAAGAATTATTTGAATCAATTGACCTTAACAGAAGGTGAAGATTATTGGTTTCTATAACCTAAAGCCTCGGGCAGCTCCTTGCAATTGTTTCGCTCATCCACTTTTACTTATTCAGGTCAAAAAAAAAACAGAGCTCTTTATTTTGCTTCAACCCTAATGATGAAATGCCATTGTAACTTCCCTAAGGGGTGGTAAAAGCAGAAACCTTATGGTGCAGTCATCAGGGAGTTTTGTACCTAAATAGCCGTAGCTCCCAAATATTTAGTTAAAACATTTTCGATATCTGAGCGAGTATAAGGTTTTGTAATATACTCTTGCATACCGCATGCTAGAGCCTCGTTTACTGCATCAGACAACACATTAGCCGAAAGCGCTATGATGGGAATTTTTATTCCTTTTTTGCGAATTAGTTTGGTGGCTTCTATTCCATCCATTTCAGGCATTTGTATATCCATAAAAATGAGATCATACTTACTTGCATCCACCATTTCCAAACCTTCTTTGCCATTTTTGGCTACATCTATACTTACATTACTGTCTTCTAATAATTTGATAAGAACCAGCGCATTTATTGGATTGTCTTCGCACAACAAAAGCTTCCCCATATTGTGATTTGCAGTATTCTCATGCTTGCTTACCGCGGGTTCTGCAGGTTCTCCCTTATCGAACATCAGTTGTACTTCAAAAGTAGAACCCTGGCCCAATTCGCTTTCTACTCTAATGCTACCACCCATTTTCTCTACTATTTTTTTGGTAATAGCCAAACCTAATCCGCTACCCTCATACATACGCATAAGGCCACTGTCTACTTGCTGAAATCGGTCAAAAATAAAAGGCAAGCTCTCTTCCGGGATACCTATTCCGGTGTCAACCACCCTAAGTACTACTTCTATTTTATCGCCTACCAGTTGCTGTTGTAGCATTACTTCCACTTGCCCTATTTCGGTAAACTTAAAAGCATTCCTAAGCAAATTGGTAATAATCTGCCCAAACCGAATTGGGTCGCCATATACGTTATCTACATTATCTGTGTGCAGCGTTCTTACCAGCTTCAATTCTTTTTTCTCAAACCCTGCTTCGTACAAATCGAGTAACTTATTCAAGGTGCTTGTGGTAGAAAAAGAAACCGGATGAAGCTCCATAGATCCTGATTCTGCTTTATCTATATCCTGTATATCATTTACCAGAGCCAACAAATTTTTTGAGGAAAACTCCATCATATCCAGGTATTTCCTTTTTTGCTCTTCATCTAGCTCTTTGTCTTTTTGTATCGTAATTAAACCTAGAATGGCATTTAGTGGCGTTCTGATTTCGTGGCTCATATTCGACAAAAATTCGGTTTTGGCTTTAGAACCTACTTCGGCTGTTTCTTTAGCCTTTTCCAAAGCTTTGTTAAGCTTACGGAGCTCCTTATTAATTATTCCTTCGCGCTTATTACTTCTCCTTGTTTTGAGAATAAAGAAGGTAGCCACACTTAGCAAAAGTGCCAGCATAAAGCCCAATATCAAACCCACTTTCTTTTCTAAGAAAACACTAGTCTCAAATAATCGATCATTGGGCTCGATACTAAAAGTCCATTTCTGATTTTTCTCAGGGCGTATCACTATGTCGTTTTCGTAATACATATTGCCCACGCCTTCTACCGAGCTATCACCATGCTCAAAAAAGAGTGTACCCTCCTCATCGTATAATTCAATGTGATAGGCATCCCGACCTCTCATAGCAAAATTAAAATAGCCCGTAAAGTCGATACCCGCTGTAATGGTACCTTGAAATTTACCGTGGTAAAAAACAGGAGCATCCACTAAAAAAGCATGGCCTTCTTGCGTAAGCTTAGCCCAATTACTAACATTTATCAATGAATCTTTAGATGCCTGAATCCACCCTTCTTTTCTATAATCGATATTATTTAAATCAAGACCTATGGCGGCTTCATTTCCTTTGAGAGGCTCAATATCTTGGATAATCATATTACTGTCTATCCATTCTATAAACATAAATCCCGGGTTTTGATCTAATATCAATTTGGCGTCTTCTGCCCAATACTCAAAGTAATCTCCACCGGTAATCTCTATTCTCCGCTTTAGGTTATACAAAGTTTGCACATTGCTTTTCATGATTTCCTCAAACTGAACACTCATAAAATCTCCAGTAAGATTCAAGGTTTTGGCTGCAGACTTGTGCATTTGCCAGGTATACCCCAGCCAAACAAGAATTACCATAATACTGGCTAGCAAGCCCGCTAAACCCGAAACCACATATACCCATGCCGGCTCTTTGATGACCTTTATTTCTCCCGCTTCTTCTTGGTTCATGTATAGCTTATACAGTATTCAATTATTTGATTAATGATTAGCGCTTGCCAATGTATATAAAAAGATCAGTATGAAATACTGCTCTTCGACTTACTACCATTGGGCTGTAGCGCTATTCTAACAAATAGTTCAGCAGCAATAAAAATGTAAGAAATGACACTAGGAATTAGGCAGGGCAAGACGGTAGTCTGAAGACAGAAGTTTCTTCGGTTTACCGTCTAAAGACTTCCGGCTCCTGGCTTCTAACTACTGCTTACAATCTTCATACTTTTGAATACCCATAGAACATTAATACACTCATTACACCATGAAAAGATGCGCCTGGCCAGGAACCGACCCCTTGTATATAAAGTACCATGATGAAGAATGGGGAGTA
>JAUICR010000109.1 GCA_030427785.1 Bacteroidia bacterium
CCACTTTATGATAGTAGATAAAGCAGACGAGGTAAGCGCTATAATAAATGAACATCTAAAAAAGCTGTAAACAAAAGTGTTAGTGTCTCAATTTATTGATGAGGTCAAATTCTTAAACTCGTAAATTTGTAATAGTCCCAAAGAAAGATATTATGGATGTAGAAGCGACAAAACTGAAGGTAATACAAAAACTTACCAGTATAAATGCACCAGAATTACTTAGTAAAATAAATGCCTTAATAGATGAGGAAATGGTAGTAGGGTATACTACTAACGGATTACCGCTTACCAAGGCAGAATATGATGCAAGACTAAAACAATCGGAAAGAGATATCGAAAAGGGTAGAACTACCACCTCAGAGGATCTTAAAAATCGGGTGGCCTCTTGGAAAACAAGATAAAAGAAATCCGGTGGACAGAACGGGCCGTTGATTCCCTTAGTGCCTTGTATTACTTTTATGCTGAAAAATCAGAGCAGGCCGCCTATACTATAGTTAATGGAATTATAGAAATGGCTGAGTCCATTGTATTTCGCGATCAGTATCAAATGGATGATATCAATACATCATATCGCAGAATGATTGTTCGCCACTACAAAATCCTATATCGAACAGAAAACCTAGTTGTATTTATTATGGATATCATTGATGTTCGACAATCTCCAGAAATCTATCAGGGTATAGATTAGTCACCCATGTAATCCACAATGTTGGGTATTAAAGATTCCCCCGCCAAAGCCCCAATACACTCTTCCCTAATCTTCCAAATTTCCTGCTCAGTCCATTCCAGCTCACACTCTTCTATCCATTCGGCAATAAAACCTTTATGCATGATTTCCTTCATCATACCAATATCGGTAGGTGAAATTTCCATTTCGTCTTCCAACTGTTCTTCTGCTAGGCTGTTGTTCAGCCCTGTGAGGTCTGTAAATACTCCATGGATACGCAAGTAGGTGTGTGCTTCTGGGATTTCTTTCATGTTGTGGTTCAGAAGTATTTGTTTAATGCGCGGAGTGGTTTCGGCATTCATCCAAAACATCGCCATATAGAGTTCTACACCCGGCCAATGGTTTTCATCAGCTATGGCTTTGTACAAGGCATGTTTGGTGCTACAGGTACCTTTATTTTCGGTAAGGGCTGAGGCATAGTCTGCACGATTTGTATTTCTACCGTAGGGCAAATTTTTTATCCACGCTGCCAATAGTGGGGCATCCTTTATACCAAGGTTTATGGCTTTTTCAGACAAGGGGCCAGCTAGTGGATCAATTTTCATATCAATTTGCTGAAATGATAAAAATGGTAGGGCGCTTTTCTAAATCGGGTACATTGTTTTTCCACCATGAGATGGGAGCGGTTTTTATCGTTTCGCTAGGCAAGGTTATTTCTGTAGCCACGCATAAGCGAGTCTGATCATTCAAGACACTTGTAAGGTTTTTAAACAACTTATCATTGCGATAAGGAGTTTCCATAAAAATTTGTGTTTGCCCTGTATCTCTGCTTAATTTTTCAAGTTGTTTAATTCTCTTTTGTCGCTCTTGTTTGTCAATGGGTAAATAGCCTGTAAAGGCAAAATTTTGTCCATTCATACCACTTGCCATCATAGCCATTAAGATGGATGAAGGCCCTACTAAGGGTACCACTCGTATATTTTTTTGATACGCCAGATTTACCATTTCGCTACCGGGGTCAGCAATACCCGGTGCACCAGCTTCAGACAATAAGCCTATATGATTTCCTTCAAGGCTGGGATCTAAAAATGAAAGAAGATCTTGTGGCTCAGTATATTTATTTAGTACAGAAATTTTCAGTTTTTCCTGGCTCTTAGATGGGTGAACTTTTTTGATAAAAGCTCTAGCCGTTTTTTCATTCTCTACAATAAAATACGAACACATGTCTATTACCTTTCTTACTGACATGGGCAAAACCTCCAGTGGTTCTACCTCGCCCATAAGCGCAGGTATCAAGTATAGTTTTCCGAGAGTTTTAGAGTCTTCCATTGTTTATTTTTTCTACAATAACATCTGTTGCTTTATCAAGCATATCAAACACATCATCAAATCCCGAATCACCGCCATAATATGGGTCGGGTACTGAGTTGTTTTCACCCGGGTTAAGTTCATTTAGCAGCATTCTCACTTTAGCCTTGTGCTCATCTGTACGGGCCTTGGCTATCACGCTGGCATAGTTGTTTACGTCCATTACATAAATTATGTCAAAATCTTCAAAATCTTGAGCGCTAAACTGCCTGCCCCGCAAATCAGAAATGTTCATTCCATTTTTACGTGCCACTTGTATTGATCTAATATCCGGAGCCTCATCTTCATGAAAAGCAGAAGTACCTGCGCTATCTACTGTCACATCCATATCGCTTACCTTTTCGCGAAGAATCCCTTCGGCCAAAGGAGAGCGGCAAATGTTTCCAAGGCAAACCATTAATATTTTCATGAATACGAATTTTTAGGTGGTTGAAACTATTTGATTATCCAAAAATAGAAAAGGAATGCTAGCATCGTGCCTATGAAACAAGTTTTCGATAAGCTACATGAATTTCAAAAAAAAAGCCGCCAAAAGTGAGAGAGTGACACTAGTTAAATAAACTAAATTCAATCTTCCATCTATTGACGGCTACAATAAGGAAATAGTATCTACGACAGTGTGAGCTTTTTTCTTAAGTCTTCTACGTAGTTTTTAAATCGTTTGTCGGTTTCTGCAAGGTTGTTCACAGTTCTACAAGCGTGCAGCACAGTAGCGTGATCTTTGTTGCCACACTGCGCTCCTATACTTGCCAATGAAGCCTTAGTAAGCTGTTTTGAAAAATACATGGCCAATTGTCTTGCTTGCACTATTTCTCTTTTACGAGTAGGCGATTTAAGCAAATCTATAGGCATATCGAAATAATCACATACTATTTTCTGAATGTAATCTATAGAAATTTCGCGGGTTGTATTTTTTACAAATTTGTCAATCATTTGCTTGGCCAGGTCCACGGTTATCTTCTTTTTATTTAAAGAAGATTGAGCCAATAATGATATAAGTGCCCCTTCTAGTTCTCTTACGTTCGAGTTAATACTATACGCCAAATATTCAATTACATCTTCAGGCATTTCTACACCATCATTATATAATTTTTGGTTTAGGATGGCAATACGAGTTTCCAAATCGGGTACTTGCAGGTCAGCGCTAAGGCCCCACTTAAAGCGAGAAAGAAGGCGCTGCTCCATTCCTAATAAATCTACCGGTGCACGGTCAGAAGTAAGAATAACTTGCTTGCCATGCTGGTGCAAATGGTTGAATATTTCGAAGAACACATCTTGTGTTTTCTCCTTTCCGGCAAAAGAGTGCACATCATCCATGATTAATATATCAATCATTTGATAAAAGTGCACAAAGTCGTTTTTGGTATTGTTTCTAATGGCGTCAATAAACTGCTGTGTAAACTTTTCTGCAGACACGTACAAAACAGTTTTTTCAGGATACTTATCCTTTATTTCAATACCAATTGAATGGGCCAAATGGGTTTTCCCTAATCCATTACCTCCATAAATTAATAATGGGTTAAATGAAGTTCCTCCCGGTTTGTTGCTCACTGCATAGCCTGCCGATCGGGCAAGTCTATTGCAATCTCCCTCCACAAAATTGTCAAAAGTGTAGTTCGGGTTTAGCTGCGACTCCACATGTACCTTTCTTAGCCCCGGTATGATAAAAGGATTTTTAACACCTTTTTCACTTAAGTCCATCGGCATGTTCACCTTTGGGTTTTTGATAGGGCCTCGGTTGCTACTTGGAATTTTTACAGTGTAAGGATTAGCATTACCATAAGTGTTTTCCATTACTATGGAATATACAAGTTTGGCATCTTCTCCTAACTCACGGGTAATGGCACTTTTAAGAAGCTTGATATAATTCTCTTCTAGCCATTCGTAAAAAAATTTACTCGGAACCTGGATACTCAAAACGTTATCCTTTATTTTCAGAGGTTTGATAGGAAGAAACCACGTCTTAAAACTCTGGGATGGAATATTGTCTTTGATATACTCAATACAATTTTCCCAAACTGTTTTTGCAGTAAGTTCCATTAAAAAATTTACGGTTTAAAAAGTTAATTTTAGCTCCTGAAACAGGTCAAAAATGATTGTCTCAGGATTTGAATCTCGGTGGGCAAATGTGTGTATAAAAAAATGATTAAAAAAATGGTTTACCCCTTGAATTATAAGTTTTTTTTTCCAACCTTAATGCCAACTCAATCGCTCTGTATCCCGCAGTTTACGGTGGAATACGTTAATTATCAGTATAGATAGAACTATGTTTAAGACACAAACAAAACTACGGCCAAGGTATGCCGAAACGGACCAAATGGGAGTAGTATATTACGGTAATTATCCCCAATATTTTGAGGTGGGTAGAGTGGAGGCCCTGAGGGAGTTGAACTTATCATATAAGGACATGGAGGCTAGTGGTGTGATGATGCCCGTATTAGAGTTGAAAGTGCGTTATGTGCAACCTGCATTGTACGATGACGAAATTAAAATTGTTACTACAATAAATGAGCTCCCAAAAACGAGAATAACCTTTGAACATGAAATTTATGATTCAAATGGAAAATTATTAACAACAGGTTCTGTTCAGCTTGTATTTGTAGATATGAAAAGTAAGCGGCCACGAAAATGCCCAGAGGAGTTGTACAATAAGCTCAAAGATTTTGTTTAAAACCGGCTCAGCTTGAAAATAGCCGTCTTACCACTGCCTGTTGTAAGTTGAAGGATGTAGATTCCTCGCTCTAGGTTATCAAAACTCAAGGTAGCCAGCTCATTCACTTCTATTTCCACTATACCTTCATAAACACATTGTCCGTTACTATTTATCAATTTGTAGGCACGTATATCATGCTCCTTTGATTTGATGAACAGTGGGCTTCCTTTGGCGGCAAATGCCATGGTATTGTATACCTCCAGGCCTTGAATGGCTGATGCGTACTCCCCAACCGAAAATCCGGGAAGTATGTTTCTCTTGGCAAAAGCATCATGAATGACCTTCTGATTTGCTCCCCCATTTAAGTAACCATCGCTATTTAGAATATATTGGGCCATCTGAGGCATGGTGGTGGTAGAGCTCAAATTAAAAATGGCTTCTAATATTATTTCATCGCTGGTATTTCGCCCAAGCTTGTTATACATCTCTATTAATGGTGATGCAAACAAATCAGTATGGCTATAGAGGTTGCCGTTTTTGAAAGACTCCAGTGCATAGTTTTTAGTGCTTACTACATTGCGTCCGCCCCAAAAAGGGTTATGTCCATCCCAGTCAAATACGGTACCTTCATTCATAGTGCCCATAGCATGAGCCGAGTGTGAAGCAGCAAAGTAATCACCCAAGGCTTCTTCTATACAGGCACGCTCGGTAGTATTACCTGTAGAAGGCTCAGCTACATACATTACTGATTGCATGTACTCGTGTATGATTACATCAGCATCCTCACCATCATCTACACCACCTTCGCCAAAGTACAAACGTCCGGGGTTAGACGCTGTAGAGAAAAATGATTGATCAGCACCATTTATAGCATGGGCATCCACCTCTATTGTGTAATTAGGAATGTTTGGAAATCCCAGATTGATCAAGTGCTTTTTATGTTCAGTAATGTGATACATCACATTCATATCTTCAAAACCATCAAGATCGCGTGTGTAATGCATTAAAGGCGTGGTAGATGATGCAGGAGCAATATTAGGCGCACTAAAATCTTTTACTTCTACATAGTCATTTTTTGCCCTAAAAATGCCGTTGTCGTACGTTACTACCAATGATTTGGTTTTGCGCTCTACCTCTAGTACCGGTACAGATTGATCGGAATTGTCAATATAACTTCCTCCGTATTTATTGCCTGAGGTAGTAAGTGGATCCGGGTTAAAAACCATTACCGAAACTAGGGTGTCATTTGGGCCATGCATGTACCTCAGCAAGTCAAACTGAGATTGTATTTTGCCTTGGCTGTACAATACTTCTTGATGTAATGTTTCTGGGCCAGCCAATACTACTTGTAGTCCTTTATACAACATGTCTGATTGATCGGTATACCAAACTAGCTCGGTACTCAAAATGCTTTCTGCTTCATTTTTTAATCGAATACCTTCAGCAATGGAGTTAACATCATATCGCTCATCGCTTAGTACATCTGGTATAGTAGGCATTTCGCATAGCACTATTTCATTCTCGTGGTTTAGGGCTACATGCACCTCGGCCAAATATACAGGGGTACCTTGTTTTAAAACTTTGAATCGGAAATGGGTAAGCGCTTTACTCGAAATTTTATAACTCAACTTCAGCTCTACATCGTTGGCATAGTTTGCTTTTTTTACAAGCATGTTGGCTAATGCCGCCTCAGATACTGATTGCGATGGAAACTGATAGGAAAGGTTGTAGAAAAAGAAATCAGTCTCCTCCACAGGGTTCACCTGTGGTGCCTTTTGTCCAAACAATGTGAAGGACATGAGGATTAATATGGTTGAGAGTAATTTCATGTGATGGCAATATTACAAAATATCTAGTAGGTGTAAAGGCTTTAATTTTTCCTTAAGTAGATGATAGTCACCCTTTCGCACCTCTAATGTATAACCTGCTTTTAAGCCCATATTCTCTTTCACGATATTCAGTTCTAAATCTCGGATGAGTCGCATTACGTCATTCATATATTGGTACGGAAACTCAATTTGAATTACCTCGGTTAAAAACTCCTCAATAATGGTTGCATCATCTATAGCCATACTTGCCGCCTCTTTATACGCCCGTACCAAACCCGAAACACCAAGCTTTGTTCCTCCAAAATAGCGCACCACTACTACCAGTGTATTCCAAAGTTCTTTTGCCAATATTTGATTGTAAATAGGCACCCCTGCTGAGTTGGATGGCTCACCATCATCATTGGCTCGTATTTCTGGTTTTACGGGGTTAAACCTGAAAGCGTAGCAAAAATGGCGTGCATCGTGGTATTTGGTTTTAAGATCATCCAAATGTGACTGAATTTCATCAGCCGATTTTACCGGAAAAGCATAGCCAATAAATTTACTCCCTTTCTCTTTATACAGCCCTTCGCCCGGCTTGCTTAGCGCAAAATAATGATCGGTATGTAAAGGCTCTTGCTGCTGCATTTAGTAAAAATTTTCGGCCGCCATCATTGCTATGGCAATTATACCCAGGGCGATTCCTATTTTGTTTGTTAAGGTAATTTTCTCTTTAAAAATAGTCCAGGCTATAAGTACTGAAAGTGCCACTATACCTACGTTATTTACAGGAAATACTACTGTACTGTGCATAGCGCCACCGCCAAGTGCTTTTAGCAAAAAGAAAATACTACCATAATTTACAATACCCAAAATAAGCCCGGCTACTAAGTTTCGAGGATGAAGTTTTTCCGATTTAGAAACTAATTTAAAACCTAAAAACAGACAGCCCAACACGCCTGCAGTAAGAAACACCAAAGAGGCAAATTGTCCGTCTTCTGAGTCAGGCACCAATTGATCTTCATTGTATTTTAAGAAGCTATCCATCAAGCCGCTGCCTACAAACAGTAGTAAAGGAAGTAGCAAACTGGCCTCTCCTTTATTCTTCTTTTCCTTTTTTCGGGTAGATAAGTAAACAGCCGCCAAAGCCGCAACCACGCCTATCATTTGAACCAAGCTTAATCTTTCGTCATAAAGAAACATCCCTGCGGCTATTGGAATAACGAAAGACATTTTTACCGTAATAGAAACAGCCGAGACTCCTATCTTTTGCGCCACCCAAGCCATAAGTTGGAACAGGGTAATAAAGGTTAAGCCCAAGATAAACACACTGTGAAACCAGGGCTTTTCAGCAAATTGCGTAGGAGAGAGGTCAAATGGACTTGTAGCCCAGCCTACGCTAAAAGCCACAAAGTAATTCACCACAATTGCCTGAAGATTGCTAATCTTAAATCGATCGAATAATTTGAAGATTACAAAAATGAGCGTAGAACAAAGGATGCTAAGGAGGAGCCAGGTCATTGTGTAATTCGTTTATACAGGTCACGACCTAACCTTGTTTCACTTATTAATTTTCCTTCTGATGCTGGTGCTTTCAGACCTTCTGTAAAATTTGAATCTCCTATCAAAACTCGCTTTTCGTCCCATAGGTCTGCATCTATAAAAGATTGCAATGTATGAGCACCACCTTCCACTAATAATGATTGTATGTTTTGTTGATAGCAGAAGTCCATCAACTGCTTTATTGGATTATTTGAGAAATTTATTGAATGTTGATTTTCGAATTGCTTCTTAGCCGCTTTATCCGTAACAACCCAGGTTTTGGCTTCTTCGCTTAGCACTGCGCTATCCAAGGGTATATCACCCTTTGGGGCCAGCACAATTCTAATAGGATTCTTGCCTATCACTTCTCTTACGGTTAGCGATGGATTGTCATTGATAACGGTATTCTTACCTACCAATATAGCATCTACTTCAGCACGCCATTTATGCACCAGCACTTTAGTTTCGGGCTGTGTAATCCATTTTACGCCCTTATCATTATTAATGCGAATAGGGTCCATAAAACCATCTTTGGTTTCGGCCCATTTCAGTATTATATAAGGTCTTTTCTTTTGATGAAAGGTGAAAAAAGGAGCGTTTAGTTCCTGGCACTTTTTTTCAAGAACTCCCAATATCACTTTGATACCTGCTTGTTCCAGCTTCTCAATGCCTTTTCCATTTACTGATTCAAAAGGGTCGCGGCAGCCAATGATGACCTCATTTAGTTTATGCTTTATTATAAGGTCAGCACAAGGTGGCGTTTTGCCAAAATGCGCACATGGCTCCAGACTCACATAAATGCTGCTTTCGCTTAATAGAGATTTGTCCTGTACACTGTTAATGGCGTTTACTTCTGCATGGGGTTCACCTGCTTTGTGATGCCAACCTTCACCTATTATTTTATCATTGTAAACCACCACAGCTCCCACCAAAGGATTGGGAGAGGTTTGACCTTTTGCATTTTTAGCAAGGTCAATACAGCGCTGCATGTAGTGGTCATGATAGGTCATTCCAAAGAAGCTTTTTCGGGAAAACGGCTAATAAAAAGGACGGCAACTAGGGTGCCAATAAAACACAGGCCGGCACAAATAAAACAGATTAAATTGAACACTCGTATAAAGCTATTCCTCACCACCTCTTGTACCTTTATTTGTGTTTCTATGGGCCAGTTTTCATTTGGGCTGGCTTCGGCAAAGTTGGCCGCTTGCACAGTCATATAGTCCAGTTGGCTTTGTTCTATGTCCAATTTGGCCACATTTTTTGGAAGCGTTTTTTGAAAAGATAAAACTGCTACCGAGCCTATTATGGCTATGGCCAATACATTGGCAAAGCGCGACACCGAATTGTTTACACCGCTGGCTACACCTGAGTTTTCTTGGGTTACACAGTTCATCACCACCGTGGTAAGCGGAACCACGGTAATTCCCATACCAATGCCGGCTACTACTAGCATGGGGAAATAGGTGGTCCAAAAGTCAGCGAAACCGCTGGTGCTGCCAATGTATCCCATTCCTATAAATGCGATACCTACGATAGCTGGCCCGTAAATCAAGGGCATTTTTGCTCCTTTAAGGTCGGTCCATTTTCCCGCCAGGCGAGATAATAAAGCTATGGTGATTCCGAAAGGTAAAATAGCTAAGCCAGCCAGATAAGCGGGATAACCTTGGGCCTGTACCAAATTGAGCGGAAGAAATAACAAGAGTACACCTAAGGCTCCGTACACAAAAAAGGTAAGCGCATTGGCACCCGAAAAGGAAGCCGAACGAAAGAGCTTCATAGGGAGCATGGGGTTTTTAATTCTGCTTTCGTAAACGATAAATAAAATAAAGGCGGCAGTGCCTAATACAATTGATAACCAAATCCACCAGTGCTGAAAGGTTTGTTCAGAAGCTTGAATAAAGCCAAATGTAATGCCTGTAAACCCTAGTGTCGCAATAAGACCACCTGTCCAGTCAGGCTTTTGATCTTTAGGCGCTACGGGTTCATCTATTTTAAAAATGAGCAGAAAAAGACAAACCATCGCCAGTGGTACATTGATGTAAAAGATGCCTTGCCAAAGTCCTATTTCGGCTAAATAGCCTCCAAGTACAGGTCCTAATACGGTAGTCACTGCGCTGAGCATACTCCAGGTTCCTATGGCTCTTCCTCTTGTGGCTTCGGGGTACGAAGCTGTGATAAGCGATAAACTACCCGGTATCATGATGGCTGCACCTATTCCCTGAAAACCTCTGGAAATTATTAGCCAGGTGGCGGTATCTGATAATCCACAAAAAATGCTGAAAACGGTAAAAATGGAGATTCCAAGAACAAAAATTTTCTTCTTGCCATAAATATCCCCCAGCGAACCTCCAATCAAAATAAGTGCTGCCAGAAAAAGAGTATAAGCATTTACCACCCAAAGCAGTTCTGAGCCTGTTAAATCTAAATCTTGCTGAATGGCGGGTAAGGCCACATTAAGAGCGGTGCCATCAATAAAAGCCATACCTGAGGCCAATATGGACGTGATGAGCACAAAGGTGCGTTGCTTTTTTGGTAGGGAAATTTCTTCTTGCATCGGCCGCCAAAAATAGGATAAAGGTTTGGACGATGCCTTAGTCGAATTGCTGAAGGAAATCTTCCAGTTCCCGTTCCTTCACATATTGGTTATAGCAATGAATCACCGAAATTAAAAACTCATAATCGTTCATGGTATTCATTTGTACTGGGGCAAACTTGCAGTAAAACATAAAAGCCTCAAGCTCCTCGCGGCTAAGGCCGGTTATTTTAGTTACGTTTTGCCTATTGTTGCTGGTTTCTAGTTTGTAGCGGTAGGCTTCTTCGGCTTTTAGTTCCGCCAATTTTCTTAGCTGCTGTGGCTTGCTGCCAAAAAGATTATAAAGAAAATCAACCGGATTGTAGATGCCGGCATTCACTTCACGTAACTCGCGCATTTCGCTATTGGGAGGGATTCTAGGTGGCTTTATCACCATGGCTTTATCCTCATTGGTGGTAAGCTTATAGCTAAATATACTTACCTCATTCAGTAAATAGTTTTGCTCTTCCATTTGTATGATAACATCGGTAAGAGCGGTGCTGCTATCATTGTATACAAAGTACAAATACTTAAAAGAGATATTGGAAAACACAACGGTGTCACCCCATTCTATCTGCAATTTGAATTTGCCATTGATGTCAGTTAAAGTTCCCTTAAAAGTCCTTTTGTTTATAACATGAGTGGAAGGAATGGTTTCCATACTAGCACCATCTACCACTGTTCCACTTAAAATTTGAGCGTTACTATTTGTGGTAGAAAAAACCAAGACAACTAAAACAATAAAAATCTTAAGGAAATGCAGCATCTAATTTTATCTTTGGGCACCCATAAAACGAGGCAATCCAGGGAGCCTTAAACTTGTAAGCAACAATAATACAAAACCAATCATGTCA
>JAUICR010000110.1 GCA_030427785.1 Bacteroidia bacterium
ATCTTTTTTACCTGGTTCAGGTTCTTTAAACATTTGTGCACCCCCGGCACCACAACATAATCCATTGCTTTTGCATCTTCTCATTTCTACAAGTTCTGCATCTAGCTTCTGTATCAATTCACGAGGTGCTTCATACACTCCATTGGCTCTACCTAGGTAACAGGGGTCGTGATAGGTAATTTTTTTTCCTTTAAAAGATCCACCCTCAATACTGAGTTTTCCTTCTTTTAGTAGGTTATTAATAAAAGTACTGTGATGCACTACTTCAAACTTACCACCTAATTCGGGGTACTCATTAACTATTGTGTTAAAACAATGAGGACAAGTAGTTACTATGCGTTTTACCTCATACGCATTCAATACTTCAATATTAGTCATGGCCTGCATCATAAACAGGAATTCGTTTCCGGCTCGCTTGGCAGGGTCGCCCGTACAGCTTTCTTCAGCACCAAGCACAGCAAAGTTTACTTTGGCCTTGTTCAATATTTTTACAAAAGCTTTAGTGATTTTTTTAGCTCTATCATCAAAACTTCCGGCACAGCCTACCCAAAATAATACATCGGGTTTTTTATCGCTATTCATGGCCTCGGCCATGGTAGGTACTATAATTTTTTCACTCTCCATTATCTCTAAATCAATTCGTACGTTTTGTTATCTCTGGTTCTAAACCCTATTATCCCATTAGTATTATTAACAAATAAAGCAGGGCCAATTGGCGTGGTGGGAGGGTTAGAAAACACATTTAAAAATACTCTATTTGCTAATATCAGACTATCTTGATACATGCAGTTTGCTGTGGCGCAAGATGTGGTGTCAGTATACATCAGATTTAAGGTTTGTACCGTAATACTTGAATCTTCTATTAAGGTATACGTAATATTATCGGCACTATAGGTGGCGGTGTTGGCATCATATCTTGTGCTGATATCTATGTGAATCTCGATATCAAAAGTATCGCTTACTATTACGGCCCTTAGTCGCTCTAGCTCTATGTAATCTACCGTGCCTATATAATTTGCAGTAGGCGGTATGTCATAAGATTTATCGTAATAAGTATTTTGAGATACTCTACTTAATGCGATAGTATCACCCGCATCACTTACATACAAAATAGCATTGTTGAAATTAGGAATAAACGCTTTGGCTTGAGGACTTATAGACAAGGAAATAAATCCTTCTTTGCTGCATGCTGTAATAATGCACAAAGAGCTAATTAGCATTAATAATTTGAAGTAACTACTATTCATCGTACTAGGGCGTAGTATGTAGAGAGGCACTTGACATATGGCATTGCATTAGTCTTCATTCATCCAATTGCCGCGATCTGCTTGTGGATATGCCCATGGTGCACCATTGTTCTCTACATTTGTCATCATCCCATTTATTTGCTGGCTAGCCGATGATTCTTCCATTACCAAATATCTACGCATTTCTACAATAATAGAAAGCGGGTCAATTTCTACCGGACAGGCCTCAGTACAAGCATTGCAGGTAGTACAGGCCCATAGTTCTTCGCGAGTGATAAAATCATCTAACAAACTTCTGCCGTCATCTTTAAACTCCCCACCGTTGGCATCTATATTTTTTCCAACTTCCTCCAGGCGGTCGCGAGTGTCCATCATTATTTTTCGAGGACTTAATTTTTTGCCGGTAATATTGGCCGGGCACGAATCGGTACAACGGCCGCACTCGGTACAGGTATAAGCGTTTAGTAAGTTTACCCAGTTTAGATCCGTCACGTCTTTTACACCAAATCTGCTAGGTGCTGCTGATTCTCCCTCAGATGGAGCGGCATACGGATCCGCATTAGGGTCCATCATCATTTCTACTTCCTTCTTTACGCTGGGCATATTATTAAGTTTACCTCTTGGTCCCAACTTTGAAAACCACACATTAGGAAATGCTAAAATGATATGTAAGTGCTTGGAATAACGCAGGTAGTTTAAGAAAGCCAATATACCCAGGATGTGGAGCCACCACGCTGTTCTTTCAATTATTACCAGGGTACTTTGCGAAAATCCTTCAAACCAAGGAGCCATCATGCTACTTATTACCCAAGGGCCGTATTTAGCATCTTGCATATTAGCTTCACTGGCATTTATCACTAGCAAGGCTGTCATTAGTACAATTTCAATAATCAGAATGTTGTTTCCATCATTCTTTGCCCAGCCTTTCAGTTCATTAAATCTTGGAACCTTAAGGACGTTTCTACGAATTAAGAACACGACACAGGCAATAATTACCAATACACCAAGAATTTCGAAAAAACTAATGGCAACATCATACAGCCCACCTAATGGTTCGGCCAGTACTCTGTGTGTGCCGAATATTCCATCTATTAATATCTCAAGTACTTCAATATTGATAAGTAAAAAGCCAGCATATACGATGACATGAAAAAAACCGGCAATGGTTTTGCGCTTTACCATTTTAGATTGACCAAGGGCTACTTTAGCCATAAGTGACCACCTTTCTCCTGGTCGGTCTTTCCTGTCAATATCTTGCCCCAGTTGGATGTTGCGCCAAATCTTGCCCCAACCCTTGGCAAACAAAAAGATGGCAACCCCTAGTACTGCCATAAAAAAAATGTTTTGAATTCCGAAGTGCATATGTACAGGATTGAATGGTTACTGTCCGCTTTCTTTAACTTTTTGCTCAGCTTCTGCCTCTTTTCTTCGGTTTTCAGCTTCGTCATATTTCTTTTTTCCACCAAAAAGCGACAAGTCAATATAGCGTTTTGGATTATGCTTTAAGTCTAGTAATAGTTCGTCTAGCTCTTCAGCGGCACTGTTAAGGTTATTATATAGCTCAGGGTCATTTATTAATAAGCCGGCAGAACCTTCTCCATTCTCTAGCTTTTGCAAAACTTGCTCAGCAGTGGCGAGGGCAGCATTCAGGTGTTCAAAAGTTTCTTTGAAGCGCACTGCAGCCAACGAATCGGTGATAGAATTTAAATTGGCAAAAATGGCGCTGAGCTCTTCTCCGTTTTCATCCAAGTTTCGAGTGATAGATTCTATATGATCAAAGCTACTTACGATATTGTTTTTTGACTGAGCCATAGTGGTATCCAGGTTGCTCATGGTAGATTCTAGCCTTTCGAAAGTTACATACAAGGAATTAAATGTTTTCCCAAAGTCTTTCTGACTATCCTCAGTCAAAAATCCGGAAATCATTATCAAAACCGTATCTACCGATCCAAACAGTTTTTCAATCTTATTTTTAAGCGGTGCCATTTGTCGGTTTACCTCTTCGGTAAGGCTTAGCTCTACCGAGGATCTCATTGTGTCACCTTCTTCCAACAATTCTTTGCTATCTCCTAAGTGTATGCCAATGGCTTTATCGCCCAGCAAATCGGTACTCTTTATTATAGCCTGGCTATTTTTTGGAATGTGAAAATCGGTGGTCAAGTTGATCGATACTATCAATCGACCAGAGCCGTCAGGGTGTAAAACAATGTTATCTACCTGGCCAACTTTAAATCCGTTCATGTAAGCAGGTTTGGCCACACTTAGCCCATCTATATAGTCATATACAGCGTATACTACCTTTTTGCTTTTAAATACATCCTGGCCTTTAAGAAAATTGAAACCGTAGTACAAAAGCACTAATGCGGTAATCGATACAAACCCAACTTTAAGTTCCCTACTTATTTTCAAGTGGTAAATTTTTAATTTCGACAAATATGAAAAATATTATTCAAGCAATTTTAGTGCTTCGGCTACTGTAACTCTTTTACCATCAACCAAACCAATAATAAAAGCATCTTTATAACCGGCCTCTACGGCCTTTTCTTTCAATACATTGGCAGTAGCCAAGGTAAGTGCCTGACCAATTTTATACTTATATAGATCCTTTTCTCTATAGTAGGTAACGCCTTCTAGTCCCCCAAAGTTTTTTGGCGAAACATCTTTCTTCATACTGCTGGTCAATATCTGAACTGCCAAATATACTTTTGGGTCTGAGGCTTCAGGCTCTGTTTTAGTTTCTGTTTTTACTTCTGCGGGTGGCGTAGTTTGTTTGGTAGCGGGGGTAGTTGTTTTTGTGGTGCTGGTACTAGGCTTGGTAGCTGCTGCAGCTGTACTGGCGGGCTTAGTGGTTGTACTTGCAGACTTAGTAGCGGTAGTAGTGGTAGCAGGCGTAGTAGCCGGAGGCACTACCGCAGGGGTTTTTTCTATAGTAGCAGGTGCAGGCGTAAGCGCTTCTGATTTGGCCGCTGGTGATGGCTTAGCCTCCTCGGGTTTGGTACTTACCTTTACCTGAAACTGATCGCGCTCTTGTTTATATTCTTTAAAAGCTCGGTAAATAGCACTAGCCATAAAGGCTTGACCTTCGGATGAATTTAAATAATCTTCTTCTTTTGGATTTGTTAAAAAACCAAGCTCTATTAATACCGCGGGCATTATGGCCATTTTGGTAACCATTAGTGGCTGCTGCTTTACACCTCTGTCTTTTCTGTGTACCCTATCTCTAAATTGATTTTGCACTTTTTGAGCCATACTTACACTTTGCTCCAAAAACTCGCTTTGGTATAAAGTGAAGGCAATGTAACTAGAGGGATCATTTGGGTCAAAACCTTCGTAGCGCTCTTCGTAATTATCTTCCAATTCAATTACTGAGTTTTCTCGCAAGGCCACACGCAAATTATCGTCAGCATGATTTAAACCCATTACTATAGAGGTAGCCCCCGAAACAGAACTCTTAGAAAATGCATCACAGTGAATGGAAATAAACAAATCAGCTTTGGCATCATTGGCTATCTGAGCTCTTTTTTCAAGTTCTACAAATACATCGGTCTTGCGGGTGTAAATTACTGTTACATCCCTTAAGTTTTCTTCAATATACTTACCTACAAGTAGTGCAACGGCAAGAGAAATATCTTTTTCTTGGGTCTTGTATCGTTTGGTGCCCAAATTACCAGGGTCTTTACCACCATGGCCGGCATCTATCACTACCGTGCGTACGGTATGATCCTGAGCATTAATGGGCTGTACTATACTAGCGAGGAGCGATAGTCCTAATAGTAGTATAAACACAAGGCTTTTATTCACTGGAATGTTTTTTGATTAGCTTTGGCAATTCAAATTTGGAGCCTAAAATTTCTTCGCAAAGTTATAAGTCATCTTGAGGGTAGCGCTGCTTAAAATTATCATTTTATTAACGACCCTTGTTGGTTTTATCTTGCCTGCAGCCGCACAAGTAGAACCAAATGACACCGTACCCACCGTTGTAAATGATGCCAAAGTTAAGGATAGCCTTATAATTGGCGAAGATAGCAGCGCAATAGCACGCAGAGCAGATATTGAGAATAAAATTACGCGCAGTACCGATTCGGTGTACACCACACCCGTTGCCCTTTCATCAGATATGATTCCCGCTGAAGTTACTTACACAGCATCTGACAGTATAGTGGCAGATGTTAATAAAGGTCTGGCATTTTTGTACAAAGATGCCATCGTAACTTACAATGATCTTTCTATAAAGGCAGGTTTTATCAGTATCAATTTTGAAACGAATGAGGTATTTGCCTCGGGAATTGAAGATAGCTCAGGGGCTCTTATTCAAAAACCGGTATTTACCGAAAATGGTAAGTCGTACCAGTCTACAGAAATGCGATACAATTTCGACTCTAAAAAGGCAAAAATTAAAAAAGTAATAACCAAGGAGGGAGAAGGATACCTGCATGGGCAAAATGTAAAGAAAGTAAGCGATGAGGTTTTTTATGTAAAAAATGCTTCCTACACCACTTGTAGCCATGAGGACCCGCATTTCAAAATAATTTCGCCAAAGGCTAAGATGATAAGTGGCGCTAAGATTGTTACCAAGTTTGCTTTTCTCGAAGTACTTGAAATTCCTACTCCCTTATTGGTGCCCTTTGGTTTTTTTCCTACTACGCAAACTCGCAAGTCTGGAGTAATTATTCCTTCGTATGGAAACAATTTATATAGAGGATATTTTCTAAAAGATGGTGGATATTATTTTGCCATTAGCGATTATGTAGACCTTACATTGTTAGCAAATATTTATAGCCAAGGGGGATATGGTATAACCGGAGCCTCGAGCTATGCTAAGCGCTACAAGTACAATGGTAACCTTAGCATGAGCTATAATGTGATAAAATTTGGACTTGAAGAATTTGCTGGTTTTGCACCCGAGTATTATTCAGATAACTCTGATTTTGCAGTAACCTGGTCGCACAATCAGGATGCAAAAGCTCGCCCAGATTTTAGGTTTAATGCCAGTGTAAATATTGCCTCTTCCAATTATTATAAAGTAACCAGTACCGATGCAGAAGATGTGCTACAAAACAGATTAAACTCAAGTGTAAGTATTAATAAAACCTGGACAGGACGGCCTTTTAACTTATCGGCAAGTGTAAATCACTCGCAAAACAACCAGACAAATGACCTTACCGTAACGCTCCCAAATTTGAGCTTTGGGGTAAATCGTCAGTTTCCTTTTAAAAGAAAAGTAAGAGTAGGCCCCAAAAAGTGGTATGAAGAAATTGGTTATTCGTACAACTTGGTTGGTAAAAATGAAATTACCTCAAAGCTAAATCAACCTTTCTTTACCGAGTCAGTATTTACCGATAGTGCACGATCCGGTTTAAAGCATAGTATTCCAATTTCTGCCAATTATAAAGTGTTTAAGCATTTTGTGCTTTCGCCAAGTGTGAGTTACAATGAGCGATGGTATTTTAAGCGGTACGAAAGAGCCTCAGGATTTGACACCGTAAATGGTAAACCGGTGTATAGAGTGAGCGTGGTAGATACTACAAGCGGATTTTACCAAGTTCGCGATTTTAGCACAAGCGCAGCCTTATCTACCAAATTGTACGGAATGTGGCGTTTTAAGGGAGGATTGAAAGCCCTGCGCCATGTGGCTACACCTTCTGTTAGTTTCAATTACCATCCGGCATACTCAGGTAGCAAGTGGGATTATTATCAAACTTTGCCAACCGATACCAACGGAAATACTCAACACTATAGCCGATATACCGGTAGCTTGTATGGTACACCAGGAGCTGACAAACAGGGGAGTATTGGTTTCAATCTTCAAAATACGCTGGAGGCAAAAGTGAAGTCTAAAAAGGATTCTACAGGCCTGAATAAGGTACGATTGCTAGAAGGCCTAGGGCTGAGTACCGCGTATAATATGGCTGCCAAAGAGTTTAAGTGGAGTCAGTTGGGGCTTAGTGCCCGATCTTCTGTTTTTAGTGGGCTTATTTCTATAACCTACAATAGCAGTTTTGATTTTTATGGTTACGATTCAAGTTTAGATTCCAACGGAAACGTAATAGGAAGGGTAAATGAATCGGCCTTAAAAGTGAATAATAAGTTGATGCGATTTACCAGCCAGCGTTTTTCATTAGGCCTCAATCTTAGCCCTGACAGATTTGGCAAAAACAAAAAGAAAACTCCCGCGCCTACCGAAAAAAGAAATTTAGGGGAAGGAGACCCGCAAAACAGCCCTTTGGGAATTACACCCGGAGATATCAACTACTATAACGAGAATAGGTATATAGACTTTAACTTGCCTTGGAATGCGAGTATCAACTATTATTTAAATAAAAGTTACCGAGGTACTACCTCTACCATTACACAATCGGTAGATGCATCAGGTGATGTAGAGCTTACCGAAAACTGGAGAGTAGGGATGAGTACAGGCTACGATTTAGTGGCCAAAGAGTTTACCTATACCTCTTTTGATATATATCGCAATCTGCATTGTTGGGAATTGCGTTGCTCATGGATTCCTATGGGATTGCAACAATCGTATGTACTTACCATTCGCGTAAAAGCCGCGGCTCTTAGTGATCTTAAACTGACCCATCAGCGCGGTATAGGTGATTATACGCGCTAGGCTTCCAGCCAATTACGAATCATAGAGACTCCATCTTCGGTCATAATGCTTTCTGGATGAAACTGCACACCCGTAAGAGGATGTTCTTTGTGCTGAATTCCCATAATAACACCCTCGGTACTGCGTGCTGTTATTTCGAGGCAGCCAGGCAAAGTAACCTCATCTATAGCCCATGAGTGGTACAAACCTACCTTGAAAGGATTTTTAGCAGAGCGCAATAAGGGCCAGTCCTCTTTGGTTTTTAGCACTTCCTTTTGCAGGCCATGCGCTACTGTTTTTTGATTGTATAAAGAGCCACCATATACCTCGGCAATGGCTTGGCAACCTAGGCATACCCCAAGAATTGGTTTAGTAGAAGCATAAGTTTTTATTACCTCCAAAGTATTTCCTGCCTCAGCGGGCAAGCCTGGCCCGGGTGAAATAATGATATGACTGTACGACTCAACTTCTTGTACATCGAATTCGTCATTCCTTTTCACCACTACGTTTGGCGTGCATTGCTGCACGTAGTGTAATAGGTTGAAGGTAAAAGAGTCGTAATTATCTATTAGTAATACTTTCAAGCTTGAATATCTTAGCTGCAAATTTTAGAAATACATTCAGACCGAGCTTCAAAATCGAATAAAATAAATACCATGGAAAAGAAAATTATTAAATCTAACGCTGCACCTTCGCCCATAGGCCCTTATAGCCAAGCGGTATTGGCAGGAGACACCTTGTTTATTTCGGGGCAAATTGCGCTTAACCCTCATACTGGCTTGTTGATGACCAATAGTATAAAAGAGGAAACTAAGTGGGTGATGGATCACCTTGGCAATGTATTAGAAGCGGCAGGAATGGATTATTCCAACCTGGTAAAGTGTTCCATCTTTGTGCGTAACATGGGGGATTTTGCTAAGATAAATGAGGTGTATGGAAGTTATTTTTCAGAAAACCCACCGGCACGCGAAACCGTAGAAGTATCACGTTTGCCTAAAGATGTGAATGTGGAAATATCGGGGATTGCGGTGAAATGAGAAAACAGGTGAACAGTGAACGGTGAGAAGTTTTTCCGAATCCAGCCTTGTACTATTTAGCCAATAACGTATTTCAGCTACATGATACCTTGAAGGGTTTTTACGTCCTTAATTAGAAATTTACAATCTAACATCTACCTAATCACCACCCCGATAGGCTTCCTGCTACCCCAACGCCAAACATGATACCTACCACATAAAGGCCTACCATTATGGCCATTAAAACTCCTACAAACTGAAAGAAGGACTTGTTTTTTTCTAAGGCTTGTACCAATAGGTTTTCATCTTGGCTATGAATGGTTGCTGACAATTTTTGAGAATACTGAAAAAGGTAAAGGCTAGGAAAGAAATATAGGATTCCACCTATTAGATAAAGGAATCCAAACACTAGGCTTCCAAAATCTTCAAATAGTCCGAATTCATCTATAAAAGTAGAAAAAGCCATTAAAATTACAGAAGCCAGAACAACTACGCCCGTCAATACAAAACCTACTATACCGAGAAACTTGGTCCACTTGGCGGTATTGTGCAGTACATCGCGTACGTAGGCACTTGCCAAAAGTGAAGGTTGCGATTCGGGAGTTAAAGCAGCGTCTATATTTTTCATGTCAGTTTTTTAGAGGGCCGAATGTAAGGCAAATCGTGGATTGTATAAAGTTGTTCATTGAAAGGGAGAAGTAAGAAGAGAACAGAGAAGTGAATAGTGTTTTTCGTGATTCTCAAATCTTCAAATAGATAACTTTTGCACGTATCAAATGTTTTTCTAAATACTAGTCGCTAAGAGTTAAGCGCTAGGAGCTTTTACTAAAATAAAAAGCACTGTGCGCGTAGCACCTACAAATACCAAAACAATAAGACCATTGTGGCTCTTAATAAAAAAGAATATACCCTAAATTCGCAGCTCTTTAGAACTAGAAAAAACATTCAATATGAATTTTGATTTAATAGTATTGGGCAGTGGCCCCGGAGGATATGTAGCCGCCATTAGAGCTGCACAGTTAGGATTGAAAACGGCCATTGTTGAGCGCGAAAGCCTCGGTGGAATTTGCTTAAACTGGGGTTGTATTCCAACCAAAGCTTTGCTTAAAAGTGCCAATGTATTTGAATACTTAAACCATGCAGAAGATTACGGTCTTATTGCCGAAAAGGTGGATAAGGATTTTGGAGCTGTAGTAAAGCGCAGTCGTGGAGTGGCCAATGGTATGAGCAAGGGTATCGAGTTTTTGATGAAAAAGAACAAAATAGAGGTGATAATGGGCGAAGGAACCCTTAAGCCAGGAAAGAAAATATCTGTAAAGGCGGCTGATGGTAAAACCACGGAGTATAGTGCCAACAATATTATTATTGCCACAGGTGCTCGCAGCCGCGAGTTGCCCGCACTGAAACAGGATGGAAAGAAAATAATAGGTTATCGTCAGGCCATGAACTTATCAAGCCAGCCAAAGAAAATGGTGGTTGTAGGTTCGGGTGCTATAGGTGTGGAGTTTGCTTATTTCTACAAAGCAATGGGCACGGAAGTAACGGTGATTGAGTTTTTGCCAAATGTAGTACCTGTAGAGGATGAAGAGGTTTCAAAACAATTGGAACGCAGCTTCAAAAAGATGGGTATTAAGATTATGACCTCTAGCGAGGTGACCAAAGTAGATACCTCAGGAGCGGGTTGTAAAGTAACTGTGAAAACCAAAAAAGGCGAAGAAATAATAGAATGTGATGTAGTTCTTTCGGCTGTAGGTGTGGCTGCCAATATTGAGAATATAGGATTGGAAGCGGTAGGCATCAAAACCGAGAAAGGTAAAATTGCAGTAGATGAGTTTTACAATACCAATGTTCCAGGTTATTTGGCTATTGGCGATTGTGTGCCTGGTCAGGCATTGGCGCACGTAGCTTCTGCTGAGGGTATTATTGCAGTAGAAAAAATTGCAGGGCATCATCCTCAGGCATTGGATTATAATAACATCCCAGGATGTACCTACTGCTCACCAGAAATTGCCTCGGTAGGTTATACCGAAAAAGCGGCTAAAGAAGCTGGTTTTGATATTAAGGTGGGTAAATTCCCATTTTCGGCCAGCGGAAAAGCAAGTGCTGCCGGAGCTAAAGACGGATTTGTAAAAGTGATATTTGATGCCAAGTATGGCGAGTTTTTAGGAGCTCACCTTATTGGAGCTAATGTTACCGAAATGATTGCAGAAGTAGTGGTAGCGCGTAAGTTGGAAACAACAGGTATGGAGATAGTGAAATCTGTACATCCGCACCCTACTATGAGCGAAGCCATTATGGAAGCTGCTGCAGCGGCTTATGATGAGGTGATTCACCTGTAAGTTTTTATACATATTATCGAAAACCCCAATTTAGCTATTCATGCTAGGTTGGGGTTTTGTACATTTATGCCACACTCTACCAAAATTCATTTTTAGTCTTGAAACAATTCTTTAAACATTTAGTGCTTGTAAGCTTGCTTACAAGCCTTGCCTTTTTTGAGGGTCGAGCTCAAAACAAGGACAGCGTAGTAATGCTTGAGGTTCATTTTGATTTAGATTCATATACAATGT
>JAUICR010000111.1 GCA_030427785.1 Bacteroidia bacterium
AATAATAATAATAGGGTGTGGAACATCTTGGCATGCAGGATTGGTGGCTGAATACTTGTTTGAAGACTTGGCAAGAATACCCGTGGAGGTAGAATATGCATCTGAGTTTAGGTATCGCAATCCGGTTATTACCGAAAAGGACGTGGTAATTGCCATTAGCCAGTCAGGCGAAACAGCCGATACATTAGCTGCTATAAAGTTGGCTAAGGAAAAAGGTGCAACAATTTTTGGAATATGTAATGTAGTAGGGTCGTCAATAGCCCGCGAAACTCATGCAGGGGCGTACACCCATGCTGGCCCTGAAATTGGGGTAGCTTCTACCAAGGCTTTTACATCTCAGGTAGCTGTGCTAGCTCTTATGGCCATAAGTATTGCAAATAGCAAAGGTCTGCTTAAGCAATCATACTATTATCAATTGCTTAATGAGCTAAATGGCATTCCGCAAAAGATTGAAAAGATGCTAGAAAGCGATGCTCAGTCAAAGTACATTGCCGGCCTATTCAAAGATGCCCGTAACTTCCTGTATTTAGGTAGAGGATTCAATTTCCCGGTAGCACTTGAGGGAGCTCTAAAGCTTAAAGAGATTAGTTACATACACGCGGAGGGATATCCAGCCGCAGAAATGAAGCATGGCCCTATTGCTTTGATAGATGAAAATATGCCTGTGGTAGTGATTGCACCAAAGAGTGGGCAGTACGAAAAGATTGTAAGTAATATACAAGAGGTGAAAGCCCGCAACGGTAAGGTTATAGCTGTAGTAAGCAATGGTGATTCTGAAATTGCCCGCATGGCAGATCACGTTATCGAAATAGAAGAAACCATGGAGGTATTTTCACCACTTTTAACTACCCTACCATTGCAGCTCTTGTCATATCACATAGCCGTAATGAGAGATTGTAATGTAGATCAGCCTAGAAACTTGGCAAAATCTGTTACGGTAGAGTAAAAAAGTAAAAAGAAAGAAAGACCGCTATAGAAATATAGCGGTCTTTTTATTGGCCATTGTATTCGTTCATGGCCGTGTTTAGGCCAGCTAAGGCAAATGCCTTAATGGAGTCACAAGCTACTGAAATTCTCGGCTCAAGGGCTTTTAGTTCATCATCGTTCCAAGCACCCAGTACGTGTTGTACTTGCTGTCCACGCGGAAAATCATTGCCAATGCCGAAGCGCAATCGTGCGTAGTCCTGTCGTCCTAAAATTTGATTGATGTGCTTAAGGCCATTATGACCTCCATCACTGCCTTTTCCTTTTAGGCGTATGGTGCCAAAGGGCAGCGCCACTTCATCTACTACTACTAGTAAGTTTTCAAGTGGGATTTTTTCCTGCTGAAGCCAATAACTAACAGCCTTCCCACTTAAGTTCATATAAGTGGAAGGCTTGATAAGTACTAGTTCCTTGTTTTTTACTTTGAGATGAGCAACATCAGCATACCGATCGGTCTTAAATGAAATATTGGACGCCCTGGCAAGGACGTCCAATATTTTAAAACCAATATTGTGTCGGGTCTCAGCATACTCTTCACCGATGTTTCCTAGTCCGGCTATGAGGTACTTTTTCACCCTTTACAATTTATTTATGCTTCGGCTGGAGCTTCAGCGCCTTCTGCGGCTGCTGTTTCACCTTCAGCGCCTTCTTCACCTTCTTCGTCTTCTACGTCATCCACAATTGCATTACGTGCAGTTTGGATAGTAAGAATTGTTCTCTGTGGTTCGTGGTCTATCACGTAGCCTTCAGTAGGTACATCTTCCACACGGATAGCTTCACCAATTCTTAGGTTTTCGATATCGATGTTGATTTGCTCTGGCAGAGACTCCTCAGTAGCTTTTACCCGAAGTTTACGCAAGTTTACTTTCATACGTCCACCATTACGAACCCCCTTGGCATTACCAATAAGGTTGATAGGTACTTGTACGGTAAATGGCTTGTTTGGAGTGGTTTCCAAAAAGTCTACGTGCAAAATTTCATCCGATACAGGGTGAAATTGAGCATCGCGTATCACAGCCTTATACACTTTATCGCCTAAGGTGATCTCCACCAAGTGAGCCATAGGGGTGTATAACAATTCTTTGAAATTGCGGTTGGAAGTAGAAAAGTGAATGTTTTCTTTTCCTCCGTAAATTACGCAAGGCACACTCTCTTCTCTTCTAAGTTGCTTAGCACTTTTAGTACCAAGGTCATCGCGCAAAGTACCTTCGATGGCTATCGTTTTCA
The DNA here is from genome assembly GCA_030427785.1 of Bacteroidia bacterium. Lineage (GTDB taxonomy): Bacteria > Bacteroidota > Bacteroidia > Flavobacteriales > Schleiferiaceae > Owenweeksia. The sequence continues at coordinate 2,212 of JAUICR010000111.1, forward strand.
TCTTTACTTGTTTTTATTACTCTAAAAAATGGGAACTTATGGATTCGTGTTGATGAACTTTGTTCATAATATTAGCAAACAAATCAGCAACTGAAATCACTTTAATTTTATCGGGTAAGTTGGTATGGGGGATGGTGTCTGTTATTACCAGCTCATCCAACTTTGATTTTTGAATACGTTCTAGTGCTTTGCCAGAAAGTACTCCGTGTGTGCAATAAGCTCTTACACTTAAAGCACCTTGTTCTATCAGCATATCTGCAGCTTTGGTAAGCGTGCCAGCTGTATCTATCATATCGTCTATCAGAATCACATTTCGGCCTTCTACGTTTCCGATAACGGTCATCTTATCTATTACGTTTGCTTTTTTACGCTGCTTATAGCAAATTACTACTTCGCTTGTAAGCCATTTTGCATAGTTGTTAGCGCGCTTTGATCCACCCATATCAGGCGAAGCAATGGTAAGATTTTCAAGAGCAAGATTCTTAATATGCGGTACAAACAGTGCCGAGGCAAAAACGTGATCTACAGGTACTTCAAAAAATCCTTGGATTTGGTCAGCATGTAAATCCATAGTCATAATTCGAGTGGCACCAGCTGTTTCTAGCATTTTTGCCACCATCTTAGCGCCAATAGGCACACGTGATTTATCTTTTCTATCCTGACGGGCCCAACCAAAATAGGGCATCACAGCAGTGATGTGCTTGGCAGAAGCACGCTTGGCGGCATCTATCATAAGCAATAGCTCCATCAAATTTTGGGTAGGCTGATTGGTACTGCCAATAAGGAATACCCGTCCACCGCGAACGGTTTCTTCAAATGAAGGCTGAAATTCGCCATCACTAAACTCGGATAATTCTATCTTGCCAATAGGCTGCCCGTAAGCTTTTGCTATTTTTTCAGCAAGAACTTTTGAACTCCTTACAGCGAATATTTTTGCAGATGGTACCAATTGCTTAATCCTTTGGAAATGTTGCTTTTATACGACCCTAAAAAAGGGCTGCAAATGTAAATAATTATTCACGAGAAAAAATAAATTATACAAGAGGATTTGAAAAAAGAAAAAATCTTTTGGATTATCATAAATACATTAGCTAGTTTTGCCGACCGTTTACCGCGAGTCTTGAATTACTATCAAACTCCAAATTGCCCAGGTGGCGGAATTGGTAGACGCGTTGGTCTCAAACACCAATATCGAAAGATGTGCCGGTTCGAGCCCGGCCCTGGGTACTAGAAAACCCCGCTTGTTTAAGCGGGGTTTTTTTATTTTCCATAACAGGTAAATGAACCCAAAGTACATTTTGGCTCTTACCTTTCTATATTTAGTTTAGACGTTTGTGAGAAGTTTTCTCCACGAATGTTTAGTAGGTAAACACCACTGGCCAAATGGCCCAAGTCCACACGAATCGACTCATTATCTGTTGATCTTATATTTTCTGTGAAAACTACTTGCCCTAGTATGTTCATCAACTCAAGTTGGTAGCTACCGGATTGGGAAATAGATACATGCACAACACCCGAACTTGGATTTGGAAAGATCTGGAGATTCGTTTCGGTAGTTTTTTCTGCTAACCCTACAGTAGAGGTGCCCGAAACGGTCAGGTAAGTAAAGTAGCCGCCAGTTACGCGTCCACTGTACATGCTATCTCTAAAGTTTCCATTGGTTTGGTATAGGGTGGTAGAGGTAAGTTCGCTAGTAGAGTTTAAACCAAGATTATCACAAAAGAACCATGTGCCACCTGCAATATTTTCAGAAGCTAATCTGGTGGCAAAGTTTGGAATTTTTGTGTTTTCCACATCTACGGTGCTAAAAAAGGTATCGCCTACACTCGTCATGGCGGCATAAGCCGATTTAAATTTGAAAGATACTGCAACCAAGTTGCCGGCAGGAATTAGCTTGTTTACGGCAATGGAGTACAAGCGCGTGGGATCTCCGGTACCCGCTAGGTCTGCGGAGGTTAAAGCAATACCTGTTCTTAAATAATTGCCCCCTTTTAGCTTCCAGGCCGACCCTACAGCAGTCACATCCACCAGCGGGTTCTCCTGCCTACAGGTGTCTGGATTGTTTGCGTTGGGTGCATAATACACGCCCTGAAAGGCATTGTTTCGGGCCGAGCCGGGAAATTTTGGAGCCCAGGTCATTTCTACTATTAAAGAATCGCCAGAGGGACTAGGGATAGAAGAAGGTGTGTCATATTTGCCAAAAATGTGAACACTGTCAATTGTGAGTGCATCCGCTTCTGTAAATTGATACTTTCCCCAAATGAGGGAAGCAGGGTCGTAGGTCATGCCCACAGCGTGCTGGTCTATATGCGAGGTAACATCAGTAAACTCTTGCTTTAAACTTGAGTCTTGGTATATAGGTACCTGAAAAAGACCACCAAATATGGCGCTGCCACCATAAAACTGATATAAGGTGTCAGAAAAACCAATCATCTGTTTGCTGATGACACCGCCATTGGTTTTGGCCTTTTGGCTATAGTTTCTGGCTTTAACCAATTGAAGCATTTGGTCCGCTTCGGCCTTTGCTAGCCTAAGTTCGGGGTTTAATAAATTGTACTGGGTGGCGGGTTCGGTTTGTGCGTACGCATTCAATCCTACTACTACCGATAGGGTTAGTAAAACTTTTTTCATCACTAAGTTTTAATATTAAAAAATGGTGTAGCAGAATACTAGAGTCAAAAGGAAAATTTGACTGAGTTGTGAATATAGAACCAATAATTTTAAAATGGTTGCTTCACGGAGAATGTAATGTGTAAATGGGCCATTTTTAACATTCTTTTATGAAACAGTATACCTTACCTAGGCTACTTAGCCGTTAATTTGATTGCATGATGATGTTTCAGATAAAATTATCTGAGCATCTTTGCAACCTTTATTATGAAAGCTGAAAAACAAAGAAGATACGACTTGGCCTATCTGCGTATGGCCACCGAGTGGAGCGAATTATCGCATTGCAAAAGACGAAAGGTAGGGGCACTTATTGTAAAAGATAGGATGATAATATCTGATGGATATAATGGTACACCTAGTGGTTTCGACAACTTTTGCGAAGATGAGGAAGGTTATACCAAATGGTATGTACTGCATGCCGAAGCCAATGCAATTCTTAAAGTGGCAAGCTCAACACATAGTTGCAATGGTGCTACATTGTATCTTACCATGTCGCCCTGTAAAGATTGTAGTAAATTGATACATCAGGCTGGAATCAAAAGAGTGGTTTTTATAGAACGATACAAGGATGATAATGGCCTCAATTTTTTAGAAAAGGCGGAGGTAGAAGTCTTGCAAATCCAAAGTATAGCCCGTGAAGATTAAAACTGTATTAATGCCTATTGTAATTAGCATAGCTGTGCTCGCAGGTATTGCTATAGGTTTGTTTTTTAATTTTCCTAGCAACGCATTTGAGGTATCCGATTCAGATCAGCGTGAACAAAAGCTCAGGCAAATCATCAATTTTATAGATTACGAATACGTAGATGATATCAATACGGATAGCTTGCTCGATCTTACCTTAAGTGATTTACTCAGAAAGCTTGATCCGCACAGTACCTATATAGCCAATGGTGATGTGGTGGCAAATGAAGAGGGAATCAATGGGAGCTTTGAGGGAATAGGTATAGAGTACAAAATATTTAGAGATACCCTTACTGTAATAAGAACCATAGAAGGCGGTCCATCTCAAAAGGCGGGTCTCTTATCTGGTGATAGAATACTAGTAGCCGATAATAGAGAAATGTACGGTAGCGAGCTCACTAGTGCACAGGTGGTAAAGGCTCTTAAAGGTGAGTCGGGCTCAAAAGTAACTTTGAGCATATATAGGCCCAGCAATAAGCACAATGATATTATAAATGTAAGCAGAGATGTAATTGCCATTCCAAGTGTGAGGATGAGCTTTATGGCTAATGACAATATTGGTTATATAAAATTGGTTCGCTTTTCAAAGCACTCGGTAGAAGAGCTTCATCGTGCCATTGTAGAGCTGAAAAGAAAAGGGGCTGAGAGTTTGATTTTAGATCTCCGAGATAATCCCGGGGGCTTACTTTCTGTAGCCAATGAAATAGCCGATGAGTTTTTAGAGGAGGACGAATTAATTGTTTTTACACGCGATAGAAAAGGAGATGAGTCAAGCACCTACGCAAGCGGAAAAGGAAGTTTTAAAAAGGGAAAATTAGTGATATTAATAAACGAGGGATCGGCCTCGGCTAGCGAAATAGTGGCTGGTGCTGTACAGGACAATGATAGGGGCTGGATAGTAGGTAGGCGCTCATTTGGAAAAGGATTAGTACAGGAAGAAATGACTCTGGCAGATGGTTCTAAAGTGCGCTTAACCACACGAAAGTACTTTACTCCTAGCGGTCGCAGTATTCAAAAACCATTTAAAGAGTACGATGCAAAATATCTGCATGGTGATGTGTATGAAGACTCGGGAATAAGCGCTGATGAACATAAAAACGAAACTTATTTTACAGTAGCTGGCCGCAAGGTATATGGTGGCGGAGGCATTATGCCCGACATTGAGGTGATGATAGATACAAGCCGTGAAGCTATAATGGTGTATCATTTAAGCAATCTTGTGGGTATGAGCCAAAGTGCTTTTGCCTATGTAGATAAAAATCGGGCGGCTCTTAGTGTGTATAGCGAAAAGGCTTTTTTAAATGGATTTTTGATTGATGATGAAATATTGGATTTCTTCTTTAGCGGCCACGCCAATAGAATAAAAGGCTATGACCAGAATGTAATAGCTAAGCTAAAAGAAAGAATTAAAGCCTTTATAGCTTATGAGCTATTTGGCGATTCTGCTTATCAGAAAGTAAACTTTAGCGAAGATCCAAATTTGATAAAAGCCATGGAGATTCTGCAAAGTGAATCGGCAGAGTATAGCATAAAAAAAACCCCTTAGGTATTCCAAGAGGTTTCTTTATATTCTGGAAGAACGAGAAGTCTTATCCTTCTACGGTTTCTTCTACAGCTTCGCTAGCATTGTCCATAGCTTCTTCTGTAGCTTCACCAGCGTCATCCATTGCTTCCTCAGTAGCAGCATCAGCAGAGTCCACTACTTCTTCTATCACTTCACCAGCGTCTTCTACCATTTCTTCAGCGTGGTCGTGTGCGTCTTCAGCGTGTTCTTCGATAGCTTCTTCATGAGATGAAGCAGCATTGTTGCAAGCGCCCATAAAACCTACAAAGGCAAGTGAAAGAGCAAATAAGCTTACTTTTTTCATTGTGTAACAGATATTTGGTTATTTATAAATAAGCCGCGAATGTATGATTTTTATATTCACATATTACAACCTACTTAAAACTAATCTTTTAACAAGCTTTTTAAGCTTATAAGAGCATTTATGGTAGTAGCTAAGTCCTTGATTTTAATGCGCTCTTGCTGCATGGTGTCTCGGTTTCTGAGGGTTACGCTGTCATCTTCTTTTGTTTGATGATCTACCGTAATACACACCGGAGTACCTATGGCATCGTGCCTGCGGTAGCGTTTTCCTATCGCATCTTTCTCGTCATATTGACAATTATGGTCAAGCTGAAGCTCCTTCAATATGTCTCGTGCAATTTCTGGCAAGCCGTCTTTTTTCAATAAAGGGAGTACTGCAACTTTAACAGGAGCCAAGGCCATGGGTACTTTCAAGACAGTGCGTGATGAACCATCTTCTAAAGTTTCCTCTTTTAAAGCAGCAGACAAAATTGCCAGGAACATACGGTCAAGTCCGATAGAGGTTTCTACCACGTATGGCACGTAGTTTTTGTTTATTTCTGGATCAAAATATTGAAGTTTCTTACCACTAAACTCTTCATGTGCTTTAAGGTCAAAATCGGTGCGGCTGTGGATGCCTTCCAATTCTTTAAAACCAAATGGGAAATTGAACTCAATATCAGCAGCGGCATTGGCGTAGTGGGCTAATTTATCATGATCGTGAAAACGATAATTTTCGTCACCCAGGCCTAAAGCCTTATGCCATTTTATGCGAGCCTCTTTCCAGTACTCATACCATTTCATTTCTTCGCCTGGTCTAACAAAAAACTGCATCTCCATTTGTTCAAATTCCCGCATACGGAAGATAAACTGACGGGCTACTATTTCGTTTCTAAAGGCTTTTCCGGTCTGCGCAATTCCAAAAGGAATTTTCATCCTTCCTGTTTTTTGCACATTCAGGAAATTCACAAAAATCCCTTGAGCCGTTTCTGGTCTTAGATATACTTCGCTGGCGCCATCGGCCGTGGAGCCCATCTGGGTGGCAAACATCAAATTGAACTGACGCACCTCGGTCCAGTTTTTTGAACCTGATATAGGGCAAGCAATTCCCTTTTCTTCTATCAGCGCTTTTACATCCTCAAGGTTTCCATCGGTCAAACCTTTCGCCATGCGAGCCATGGTTTCATTGGCTTCATCCATGTAGCCTTTTACCCTAGGGTTGGTTTCGCGAAACATAGCTTCGTCAAAACTTTCGCCAAATCGCTTGGCGGCTTTCGCACATTCCTTATCCGCTTTTTGGCGAAGCTTTTCGGCATAATCTTCCAACAGCACATCAGCACGATAGCGCTTTTTGCTGTCTTTGTTGTCGATCATTGGGTCGTTAAAAGCATCTACGTGTCCGCTGGCTTTCCAGGTGGTGGGATGCATAAAGATGGCCGAATCCAGGCCCACAATATTTTCGTGCATTTGCACCATGGCTTTCCACCAATAGTCGCGAATGTTTTTCTTGAGTTCTACACCGTTTTGGCCATAGTCATAAATGGCCTGCATACCATCGTATATCTCACTCGATTGGAAAATAAACCCATACTCCTTGGCATGAGAAATTACCTTTTTAAATAGCTCGTCTTGATTCATGCGGCAAAAGTATTTATTCTTTTGAGAGGGTGAATTTTAATTTGTGAATTCGGGCATGAGAGTAGAAACAATTTAAATGGACTTTTCCACTTTTACCTAATTCCGTTCGAAGGGACAATAAGGATTAGGTCACAGAAAATGTCAGACTCTCATAAAAACCCAGCTTCTTGGTCTTTCACTTATTTTAGCCTCAGCTAGAAATTCCATCACCCGAAACAAATTATGCCAACTCTTAGAATCCTTTTTCTATTCACGATCAACCTCATTATTATAGGTGCTGCAATTGCCCAAGAACTCTACTCCAAATCTTTTGGCGAAAAGCAAAATCCAGCCATCGTTTATTTGCATGGAGGGCCAGGGTATAATTGCTCCAGTTTTGAGCGAACTACCGCCCAAACACTTGCCGATGAAGGTTATCATGTAATAGTATATGATAGGCGTGGCGAAGGGCGTTCGCAAGACTCTAAAGCACTGTATAATTTTGAACAAACTTTTGAAGATCTTAACACACTTTACGTAAAGTATGGAGTGAAACAGGCAACCGTACTGGGTCATAGTTTTGGTGGAATGGCAGCCATAAAGTATGCCGAGCAGTTTCCTGAAAAGGTAAACTCGATCGTATTAATTGGCGCTCCTGTATCATTGCAGGAGTCTTTTAAAACCATAATAGCTAGTTGTAAAGTCATTTACACCGAAAAGGGCGATGAAACCAATTTGGCTTATATCGCTAAGTTGGAAGTAATGGATACTACTTCGTTGATGTATGGTTCGTATTGTTTTATGCATGCTATGCAAAATGGATTTTACAGTCCTGCTCAGCCAAGCGAAGAAGCATTGCAACTTTATGGGCTGTTTCGTACCGATTCGGTCTTAATCCAATACGCCTCTAAAATGGGCTATGAAGCGCCACAGGGCTTTTGGACCAACGAGCATTACACTACAATGGATATGACGCAAGAGCTTGAATTGCTTTTAGAAAATGGGGTTAAAGTATATGGCTTATATGGCAAGGAGGATGGACTGTATTCGGTAAGCCAGGTAATGGCCTTGCAAGAAATATTAGGTGCTGATAATTTGATGTACTTAGATAATTGTTCGCACAGTGTGTATATTGATCAGCAGACTATTTTTATAAACGCACTAAAAGAGTGGGACTAAATGAGGAAAGTAAAGTTGTATTTGGCTATAAGTCTAAACGGAAAAATTGCCAAAGCGGATGGGAGTGTAGAGTGGCTGGATGCTATCCCTAATCCTGAAGAATCGGATTATGGGTATTTTGATTTTTATAAAACGATAGATACTACAATACAAGGTAAAACCACATATGATCAAATAATGGGTTGGGGTATTGAATTTCCTTACGCTGATAATAATAACTATGTTTTTACCTCGCAACATGACTTGGAAAATACCGAACATGTGGAGTTTGTTTCAGAGAATCACATCAAATTTGTAAAAGAACTGAAGCAACTACCTGGCAAAGATATATGGCTAGTAGGAGGTGGAAAGTTGAACACCACTTTTCTTAATGCAGGTTTGATTGACGAAATTAATGTTCACGTAATGCCTATTATCCTCACCGAGGGTATTGATTTGTTTGGAGCTCTTCCCGATGAATCCAATTTGAAACTGATAGAGAGCAAATCGTACTTTAGTGGGGTGGTGGAGTTGAGGTATGCAGTAAACTAAACCCTTCGTTCTATCATTAATCCTGACAGGTTTCCAAAACCTGTCAGGATTTTTGATTTGTTTTTGAGTCTTATAGCCCTAGTTAAAAAGCTGCTGCACGTTTTCTGAGAACAACTTCACTGCAATGGCCAAACAAATAATTCCGAATACTTTTCTCAGGATTCCTAGTCCTGAGCTGCCCAGCTTACGCTCGATATAAGAGGCGCTTTTGAGCACCAAAAATACCAGCACGCAATTGATAAGTATAGCTATCACAATATTTTCTACGGGATATTCTGCTCTTATAGAAATTAAGGTAGTGAGAGTTCCTGCTCCGGCTATTAGCGGAAATGCAATAGGTACAATAGAAGCAGCTTTTGGTTCCTCGTCCTTAAATAGGTTTACACCTAAAATCATTTCGAGCGCTAGTATGAACAGCACAAAGGCTCCGGCCACAGCAAAGGAATTGATATCTACTCCTAAGTATTTGAGGATCGTTTCGCCTACAAACAAGAAAGCTATCATCAAACCACCAGCCGCCAAGGAGGCTTGTCCGCTTTGTATATGACCAACTTTTTGGCGTAAGCTGATAATAATAGGAATACTACCGAGGATGTCAATTACTGCAAATA
>JAUICR010000333.1 GCA_030427785.1 Bacteroidia bacterium
TCTAAAGAATTGTTTTTATCACATAAAGTAAAACTTGATATCCCAGGGTTAACTTTGAAAGTACCCCAAAAAGGAGACAAAAAACACCTAGTTGATTTAAGTCTTAAAAATGCTAGATACTTCAGGTTAGAAAAACTAAAAAACATACAGATAGTAGACCCGGATAGGCATACCAATAGGCTGATGGAACAAATGAAGCAAGACCTCAGACTATCGGAAGAACCGCGACATATTGAATGTTTTGATAATTCGAATATACAGGGAACCAACCCTGTGGCAGCATGTGTGGTATTTAAAGATGGTAAACCTGCCAAAAAAGAGTACCGCCATTTTAATATCAAAACAGTGGTAGGCCCTGATGACTATGCAAGTATGCAAGAAGTAGTGTATAGAAGGTACAAAAGGCTACTAGACGAAAACCAACCACTACCTCAGCTCATAGTGATAGATGGTGGAAAAGGACAGCTAAGCTCTGCCCTTAATGCCTTAGAAGAATTGAACCTCAGAGGTAAAATTGCAATCCTTGGAATAGCCAAAAAACTTGAAGAAATATTTTTTCCTGACGACCCTTACCCCTTGTATCTGGATAAGAGGTCGGAGACTTTGAAAACAATTCAAAAACTACGAGATGAGGCGCACCGCTTTGGTATAACCCACCACAGAAAGCAAAGAGGCAAGAGTGCTCTAAAATCTGAATTGGATGATGTGCCTAATATCGGGCCTGCCACAATTAAAGACCTCCTTTCTAAGTTTAAGTCTGTTAAGAAAATAAAAGAAGCCAGCCCTGCCCAGCTGCAAGAAGTAGTAGGAAGAGCCAAGGCCCAGAGCATAGTAAACTATTTTAGCCAACTCAATAAGAAGGACTAGTGCACAAAAAAATTACCATCACTTTCATTGCTCTTTTACTCGCAACCCTTGTAGGTATGAGCCAGCAAGATAGTAGCGGCCACAAAAAAATTGGCTTGGTACTAAGTGGTGGTGGTGCTAAGTGCTTATCGCAAATAGGGGTATTGCGAGTGCTTGAAGAACACGGCATTGAGCTGGATTACATAGCAGGTACTAGCATGGGAGCCATCATAGGGTCTATGTATGCCATGGGCTATACAGTAGATGAAATAGAACAATACCTACGTGAAGTAGATTGGGACGCACTATTGAGCAATAAAATTCCAAGAAACCGCCTGGGCTATTTTGATAGAAAAACAGAATCGCGCTACCTGCTTACATTACCCATACGCGATGGAAAAATTGAACTCCCTAGCGGTTTTAACGGTGCCTATTATATGCATAAGCAGCTTTGCTTTCTTACCCAACAAAGTACAGAGATAGAAAGCTTTGCTGATTTTCCTATCCCTTTTTTATGTGTTGCCACTGATTTGGAAAATGGCCAAATGCGCATTTTTGAAGATGGATCATTAACGGATGCCTTACGTGCCAGTTCTGCTTTTCCATCATTATTTACACCCTATGAGCTCGATAGCCATTTGTATGTAGATGGAGGAATTGTAAACAATTATCCTGTGGTGCCATTAAAAGATAAGGGCATCGATTACATTATTGGGGTAGATGTACAAGACTTACTCTACACCAAGGATCAGCTAAATTCTGTTGTTCGTATTTTGGAGCAGACCAGTTCTTTTATGAATGCAGCTGAATATGAGAAGCAACTAGAACTAACCCATATCTTAATCAAACCAGATATTAAAGGGGTAAGTATTACAGATTTTGATCAATTTGATATCTTGGTTTCGAAGGGCGAGGAAGCAGCTCGACAAATGCTTCCAGAATTGATAGCTCTCTCTGAAAAGAATAAAGGAAAAAAAGTAGACTCTATTGCAATAATTCCTCTTCCTACGGAGTCCTTCTATCTGAACACCATCAGTATTGAAGGACTTAGCAAGCTAACCCGAGAATTTATTTTGGGCAAGCTGCGTGTAAAAGAAAACCAAACATTCACCATCCAGCAATTAGATAAAGGGCTGGATAGATTATATGGATCAAAGTACTATAAGAATATTAGTTATGAACTGATCAAAGTAGATACTGCTTACAATTTGCTTTTGCGTGTGGTAGAAGACCCTTCTCAAATTCAGTTTAGGATAGGATTGCACTATGATGATGATTTTAAAACGGCACTATTGTTAAATTACACGCAGCGCAATCTGCTATTAAAAAACTCTAGATTTACTGTAGATTTCGCTTTGGGCGATA
>JAUICR010000334.1 GCA_030427785.1 Bacteroidia bacterium
AAATTGCCCGGGAGTAACAGCCTTTTGAGGTTCATCAAAAATAACGTAAAGGCCCGCTTTTTCTTGAATTAAGCTGGCCTTAAATAGTTTCTGGCGGTAGCGAATGCGTAAAAGGTAGTTTCGCTCTTCTCCTATTCCCATTTTCAAATCTTGGCGCACCCAATGCACATCTTCATTAGCAATGAACAATCCTTTTTTTGCAAGAGCCTTGTGATAATCTCCCTGCCCTGTATATATGACGTTCTTTTCGGTATCAGTTGCCAATACAAACAGGGGATCTTTGGTACCACCTACCATCAGCCCCTTGCGCTGACCTACTGTAAAATAGTGTGCTCCAGAGTGCGTACCCACTTCTTTACCATCACTTTCGTGAAAAACATAGGGTGCAACCAAATGCTCCAATTCAGTTTCAAACTGGCTTGGCTCCTGTTTCCACAGGCTTTCTTCATTAGGAATTTCGATGATTTTTCCCTGTTTGGGTTTTAGCTTTTGCTGCAAAAATTCGGGCAAACTCACTTTACCAATAAAGCATAACCCTTGCGAATCCTTTTTATCAGCTGTTACCAAGTCTAGCTCTGTAGCTATTCTTCTAACTTCACTTTTTTGCAATTCGCCTATTGGGAATAAGGCCTTAGAAAGCTGATCCTGATTGAGCTGACACAAAAAATAACTCTGATCTTTATTTTCGTCCATTCCAGCAAGCAAGCGATGAACGGGATTTCCATTTACCTCAATGGTATCCTTGCGGCAATAATGGCCTGTAGCTACAAAGTCGGCTCCTAGCTCCATGGCCTTTTTCAAAAAAATATCAAACTTGATTTCACGGTTACACAGTACATCAGGATTAGGCGTACGACCTGCCTGATACTCGGCAAACATATAATCTACAATGCGCTCCTGATATTCCTTGCTCAGGTCAATCACCTGAAAAGGGATTCCCAATTTATCAGCTACCAATAAGGCATCATTGCTATCTTCTACCCACGGGCATTCATCGTGGAGGGTAACGGATTCGTCCACCCAATTGCGCATAAAAAGCGCTATAACTTCATGGCCTTGTTCTATCAGCAGATGTGCAGCCACGCTGCTATCTACTCCACCACTAAGACCTATTACTACTCTTGCCATTTAGTTTTCTCCTTCGCCAGGTAATTTCCCATCCAGTTCCTTCAACGATTCATCCTTCTTCTCTTCAGGATCTTGGCTCACCAAGGTGCCAAATTTCCAAACCTGCTTTTTCACCACCTTCATATTTTCATCAAAAAAGTACCAATTACCGTGCATGATACCTCGGGCATAATTCCCTTTTATTTCCGGTTTACCCGATGGGAAATAGTAGATGATTTCGCCCTGCAAACTTCCTTCTACATAAGTTCCTTTTGTTCTGGGCTTGCCCGTATCATAAAACTGCAACCACGGCCCCACCTTTTTATCATTTACATATACAAAAGATTCAGCAACCTTTTTGTTGTCATAATACGTTTCGGAAAGGCCATTCTTTTTATCATTTTTATACCCTTCGCGGGATACCACATTTCCGTCTATATCATAAAAAGTCCAGATACTGTCACGTTTTGACTTGATATACTTTCCTTCGGCTGCCACAATGCTATCGCCACCAAACTGATACGAATAACACACACCCGTTTTTCCTCTAAACTTGTTGATAGCTCTAAGATCACCGCTTTCAAAGTAGAACTTGAATGTGCCTACTTCCACACCATGATCAAAAGTTCCTCGGTAGCGGAGTTTACCGTTTTCATAATTCTTTTCCCACACCCCATGCTTTTTACCAGCGCCATCTACCTGGTTAATTTTTGCCTGAGCAAAAGTGAGCATAGCGCTCAAAACGAATATTGTACTACAGATGTATTTCATAGGATGCAAAAATAAGCTCTCTAATGAAATTCACCGATTACATATTCCTATACATTAATAAGTGTTTTTCCGATTTATATAGCATTTTCGCAATATGAAAGTAGTGATACTAGCAGGCGGCAAAGGCACCCGATTGGGTCATTTTACAAAGGAGGTTCCAAAACCAATGGTCCCCCTTTTGGGGAAACCCTTAGTGCAATATCAGGTAGAACTGGTAAAGCGCTATGGCTTTGAAGAAATCATTTTTGTGGTAAACCATCTAGGCCATGTTCTAGAAGATTATTTTGGCGATGGTTCAAAATTCAGAATACCGATCAGCTATTTTCACGAAA
>JAUICR010000112.1 GCA_030427785.1 Bacteroidia bacterium
TCTGTTAATAGTTTTAGTTTAAATGAAAAAATATTAGAAGCAGAAAACGAATTAAGCCAACAAAAGAATGCACTACTAATGGCAGAAGCCACTTTATTACGCACAAATAATTCTAAGAATAGAATGCTGATGCTAGGCACTTCTATCGCCCTAGTATTAAGTTTAATAATTATTGTGCTGATGATTTTAAACCTTTCTGCAAGGAAAAAAACGGCTCAAAAATTAAAAGATAAACAGAAAATAATAGATGCCAAAGGCGTAGAACTTGAAAAGAAAAACAAAGAACTGAAGAAAATAAATGATGGTAAAGACATGTTGTTCTCGGTAATAACGCACGACATGAAGCAACCGTTTAACCAAGTTTCATCTTTTATTGAGTTGCTTAAAGCGGAGGGTTCTATTGATGATTCGCTGAAGAAGTTACTAGACGATATTAAAGAATCTACTGAAGCTACCCTGGCCTCTATGAACAACTTATTGCTGTGGAGCAAAGCGCAATTTTTGAATATAAAAACAGAACCGGAAAAAGTAAAAGTTAAAAATGTACTGCAAAGTGTAATTGCAGAATTTGGTAACACGATAGATACGAAATCACTCACATTACAAACTATTTGCACTGAAAGTTCATCGGCATTTGTTGATAAAATTCACCTCGAGATAATTCTTAGAAATCTGCTTAGTAATGCGATAAAATTCTCATCTCATAATAGCACAATCGAAATACGAGTTTCAATTCAAAACAGAGAAACAAGTATCACTGTAAAAGATTATGGTAAAGGGATGACAAAGGAAGAGGTAAATCAAATTTTTGACAAACAAAAGTATTTCTCTACACCAGGTACTCTCAATGAAAAAGGTACAGGTATAGGTATGTTGCTAGTAATGGAATACATTCAGGAAAACAACGGTGAAATACACGTGGAAAGCACATTAAATGAAGGTTCTTCGTTTACCGTAAAATTTCCTAACAAAGTTTGAGTTCTTATTTAAATGGACGAATTAGCTTCTCAACTGCACAATAGACGCCTGGACGATATTCAGGGTGATGAATTAGAATTACAAGAGTTGATTTCTCAAGGCGAGCATCAACAACAGGATTTTAAATTCAGAATTGATAGTTCTATAAAAATTGCCAAAACACTGTCAGCTTTTGCCAATACCGATGGCGGTAGAATATTGATAGGGGTAAAAGATAATGGAGTGGTATCAGGTATTGACCCAACAGAGGAATATCATATGATAGACGGTGCGGCATCCTTATACTGTAAACCCAGGGTATCATTTACTACCAAAGTATATGCTAGCGAAGAAAAGCTGGTTTTAGAAGTTTACGTTCCTCCATCCCACGATAAGCCTCATAGCACCTACGTAGATAAAAATTCGTGGCGGGTATTTGTAAGGCAAGCTGACGAGGTGTTTCTGGCCAACAAAGTATTGATCTTGTACATGCAAGACCATAGTAAGAAAGAGCAAAAAAGCATGGTTCAATTTAGCCAAAGCGAAAAGCAACTATTCAACTATCTGTCTACAAATAATTCCATTTCACTATCAAAATATGTAAAGCTGGCAAAAGTGTCTTTCCAAAAAGCCGAAAAAACCTTGGCATTGTTCCTAAAATGGGAGGTAATAAGATGGGAAGCCACCGAAAAAGGTATCAGGTTTTTATTAGTTGAATAATTTTTTAACATTGATGTCTAATAACTTTTCATCTATCCCTTCAAACCAGTCTAGGTAAGGGCTCATTAGGCCACAGCCGCCCTCCCACTCAAGACAGTAGATATCAATATGTTCAAATTCACATTGAGGGCAAGTAGCATTTTTATTAAAAATCTGAAACTCATAACTACATGATTCACAGGTCCAAAGAGAATCATCTTGTGGCTTCCAACTACATTTTGGGCATTTTATTTGCATTGCGTTTGGCGTTAATCGTTGAACGAAAAAATCAAAACTAATATCTATACTTACAGTAACTTATTGCGGTAAATAATATTTTCGCACAGCTTAATGAGAACCCTCTATTCAATCGTTTTATTCGTACTGATTTCTACCAGTACTTGCCTTGCGCACAAGGACGCTACCCTGCCTTTTATAGGAGGCGAAGATTCTATTTCAGACGTGTTATTTGGGAGTGAACCCAAGGTTCCGAGAAACGTAATTGCGAAAAGCCTTGACTTACAAATGAGGGCGCTCAGATCTGGTGACAGCCTACTTTTGGCCAATAGTTTTTTGATGGAAGGTAAAGCCCGTTATGAATTGGGCCAGGTAAGTAGAGCTATAAGTAAGTTAAGCGAAGCTCAATCCGTATTTCTCGAATTGGATATTGAGTTTGGAGTAATTGCCAGCTTATACGAAATAGGTGTGATAGAAGCTTCCAGCGGTTTGTACTTTCAATCTTTATTGCGATTTAAAAAGTGTTTAAACTCAAGTAAAGAAAACAGCTTTGAAAATATTGAGCCTTGGATCCTTTATCAAATAGCATCAATTAATTTTAAGCAAGGTGAATATCCTTTGGCTGCGGAGCGCTTGCACGAGGCTAATGCGATTGCATCTGCAGCAGATTATAGGCTAAAAGTACAGCTCGAAGTACTGAGTGGTTTATTAGCCATAGCCAACAACGAATATTCTGCTGCTGATAATCATTTTGAAAATGCAGAAGAAATAGCTCGTAAGAAGCAAGATAGTAGCTGCTATTCCATGATCTATTCCGGATACGCACAAATGTATTTAAGTACCAATGAACTGCAAAGAGCTCTACGAAACTCTGAAGATGCAATTAGGCTTTCCGCTTTTTCACGTAATCCTTATTTCCGAATAGAAAATTTGCTCATACTAAGTGACATTCAATTGTCTTTAGGAAATCATGAGGAGGCATTAACCGCAGCGAACGAAGCATATCTAGAATCTAAAACACTTGAAAACGCAATAGCGTTAAGAGGAAACACCTTACAATACTTGTCTCAAATTCACCTAGCTCTAGGCGATACTTTGCGTGCTTTTAAATATTTGAGCAGCTCGAATACTATTCGAGACTCCATCAATAATAATCGAGTTAATAGATTTGTGCTCCTTCCTAGTCAGGAGCAAACTGAATTGAAGGAGCCCATTGCTAATAAAACTAAAACTGAAGAATTGTTACCCGCAGATCAAGCATCCATGGTTATCATTGGAGGATTAATATTTTTATGTGCCTTGCTTACGTTAGTCATTTTCAGAAAGGCTTCTATGAACCCAAAAGTGTTATCAACATCCACCGCCAATTTAGGCACCACCTATGACTTTTCGAGTGCAGATAATGCCCCAAACCCAGCACCTGCTGCTCCTCAGCCTTCGGTAATGAGCGCTGAAACACCCGGTGACCGATCAAATTCTAAGGATATTAAAGAAATAGAAGCTAAGTATCAAGAACAAGTACTAGCGCTGGAAAAACAATTAGAAGATCAAAAAAAGCAGGCAGAGGAAAAACAAACTACTATAGACGCCAAGAACAAGTACTTTGAAGAAATGGATCGCACCAAAAACAAGGTATTTTCAGTTTTGACGCATGATCTAAGGCAGCCAATCAACCAAATAAAATCTGTGCTCAACCTCCTGGAAATGGACGAATTGGACGGAGAGGATAGAAAACAGATTGTGGAGAAATTGAAAGAGTCTGTAGACAATTCTAGCAACGCTCTGGAGAACCTATTACTATGGAGTAAAAAGCAACTAACAGGTATTAATACTACCATTGTAGACGTACATCTACTACCGCAGGTGTGGCAATTAGAGAGTCAACTAAAACCGAGCTTAGAGGCAAAAGGTCTTAAATTCAAAATAAATATCCCTGATTTCTTTAAGGTAAAAGCAGATATGAATCAACTTGATATCTGTATGCGAAACCTGCTCACCAATGCGATCAAGTTTTCAAACCCTGGCGGAACAATTACTATTGATGCTATTGAAGAAAACGGTCAGAAGATTATTAGAATGATTGACAAAGGAGTAGGAATGACTCCTGAGCAATTGGAGCAAATGCAAGGTGTGAAGGACAATTTCACTACACTGGGCACTATGAATGAAAAAGGAACAGGTTTAGGAATTCTTATCACTCGCGAGTTTATGGAAAACCAAGAAGGAAGGTTGGACATTATGAGCCGTAAAGGAGAGGGAAGTATTTTTAGTCTGGTATTTAGTTCGGGTTCGGCTACTAGAAACCCACAACTATCAGAATCCAACAAAATGTAGGGCCATTAAGAAATAACATCTAAAGAATAGTTTTATAAAAAGAGCATAAAAAAAAGGGTCGCCAGTTGGCGACCCTTTTTTTATCAACTAATGAATCTCTTTAGTTAAGATAGTTTTAACTTCTTTAATATATCCTTTGGGATTGCATTCTTGTTTATCAAAACAGAGATTGTTTTGTACTCAAAAAATGCTTTTGAAGCATAAATATAACCAGCTCTCATATCGTTCTTACGATCGCCCCAGCTGTTTTTTACTATATAATACTCATTGCCAATCTGATCTTTGGCCATACCGGTTATCTGCATGCCATGGTCATCAGTAGTACTGTAATTATCATAGGCTGCTTGTCTCATTTCTGCGGTAATTTCCAATTCCGTTGAAGGGTAATCAAAACGTGCTTTGCGCTCTTCGTCCGTCATCTCATCATATTCTTTGGCAGGTACTATGGCCATACCATTACTTAGCGAAAATCCTTTTTCACTTACATCAGTAGCCCAACCAAGAGTGTAGCCATTTTCAAGGCTGTAATCCACTACTCTTGTCAAATCACTAAAAGGTACATTATAGCTGCTGCCAAAGGTCCAGTTATCCGGAACTTCAATAATAACTTCTTCAAAAGCAGGTTGTGCTTCAAAGGAAGTAATCTGAATGTAGTCATCAGCATTGATACCTATTACTTCGTCAGCAAAAGTACGTGGAGTATACTCCTTTCCTTCCCACATAAAAGTTTCAGGATAGGCTCCTAAATAGGCGTCTAATGTTGCTTCTACAGCCTTTTTCCACGAGGGTGTTAAAGTCTTATTAGGGTTCTTGATTACTTGATCTAGTTGAGCCTTAAGCATGCTTTCTAACTCACCGTGATTGTTTATATCATCACCATAATCTAGGCCAGCATACACCTCTTGAGGTACCGCTCCATACTTTTTGAGTACATACATTACATCTGGCAATGCACCTCCTTGCCCAAAATTTAAATAACCGTGCATACGCACATACTTTTCTGCTTTATCAGCATACACCATTCGCACGGTAAACATTTCAGAAATGTCTACTGGCTCTTTCCCATTTCTTATCATTTCTGACTCGATAAATGAAGTGGTGGCATAACTCCAACATGTACCACTCCTACCCTGGTTTTTCACCTCAGTAGCTTCTAAGTCTATAACGGTTTCAAATTGGTACCCAACTTTTGCCTCTGTTCCATTATCCTTTACCTTGTTAATAAGCTCATCCTGTGCCCAGGTGTTTACTCCTAACAGAAGTGCTAAAACGACAAACGAAATTTTAAATCTCATAATCCTCATTATTATTTTTCTACATTAAAGGGCTAAAATATTAAAACCAAACTATTGCGAACTGTAAAACATCGTGGGCTAATAAAATTTACCATTGCTTTAACATTATTATTAATTCTACTTTCATTAAGCACTCGATTTATTCCCTTTAGCTTGGACAGCAAAGCTGAAAAGAAAGCTTTCAAGAATTTCCCTTTTCAGCCTCAGCACCAATCGGTTAAGTTCAAAGATGGAATTCTACACTATGTAACAATAGGCGATAGTACTTTAACGCCATTATTACTTTTACATGGCTCACCTGGCAGCTGGGACAACTATGTAGATTTAATAACAAATACGCCACTTTCCGAGCACTATTATATTATTGCGATAGACCGACCCGGATACAACCATACTACCCTAAAAAGCGGCAATTCGCTGGAGAAGCAATCTCTTTACTTGGCGCCTATAATGCATCAGTACTTTAAAAATAAAGGGGTAATTATTGGGCACTCGTATGGAGGTGCACTAGCACTACAAGTAGCAATAAACTATAATGATTACCTGGAGGCAGTTATTATTGTAGCAGGGGCCGTGGCTGCCCCCTACCAAAAGCCTAAATGGTATAATTACTTGGCAAAATTTCCGCCCATCAGCTGGCTAATAAGCCATAAGCTACTGGCAAGCAATGCGGAAATGATTCAACTTTCGGAGGACCTGCTAGAATTGGAAAGGCACTTATCTACCCTTAAACAGAAAGTAGTCTTGATTCATGGCAAAAAAGACATATTGGTAAATTACAAATCTGCCACCTACCTTAAAGAAAGGCTAAATAGCTCTCAAGTTAAATTGTACATAGAAGAGGATATGAACCACTTTGTGATATGGACGAATAAAAAACTCATAATAGAAGCCTTGGAGTGGACAAGAGAATAAATTGTGAAGCCTATTTGATAGGGGTATTAAGAATCTCAATCCCTTATTTTTGTCACCTTTTCAAATTATCGAAAATGAAACATCTAAGCACTTTAATCGCCCTACTTATTTTCAAATCAGTATGGGCACAAGATGTAATATCGGAAAACCGAATTTACAGGATTGAAACAAATAAAGAGTTTGCAGATTCTGCAACCTCCCCGCTTACTGAGGTGGACAGAAAAAAGTTTGATAGCCTCCATTATTTTCCAATTGATGAAAAGTACGCTGTAATGGCAACCTTGAAATTGACACCAAAAAAGAAGCCATTTAAAATGCAAACTTCTACCGATAGACTGGCAGATTATAGGCAGTATGGTATAGCTACTTTTAGTATTGACGGACAACAATTGGAGCTGAGAGTATATCAAAACATGAACTTGCTAAAAATTCCCAGGTACAAGAATTACCTATTTATTCCATTTAATGATTGGACAAATGGCGAAGAAACATACCCTGGGGGCAGATATGTGGAGGCTAGTATTACTGATGGCGACTCTTTGCTGATTGATTTTAATAAGGCCTACAATCCCTATTGTGCTTACAACGAACGTTACTCTTGTCCTATCCCTCCCAAAGAAAATAATTTGGAAATAAGGATCGAGGCCGGAGTTTTAAAATTCCACTAAAGCTTAGGGATTAAGGCTACCTGTTTGCAGTATTTCGGTTGTAATAGGAATATTGGTAAGCGGCCATTCCCCTTCATCCACTTGGGCTTGGCTTATTTTCATAACCACATCCATACCTTGTATTACCTCGCCAAAAACAGTATGCTCACCATCAAGATGAGGCGAGCCAGGACTATTTTGATAAAAATCCAACTGTGCATCGCTCAAAGTGATTTCATGTTTTTCAGCCAATAGCACAAGTTGACCTCGTGTATAAGATTGACCTATTACTATGTAAAACTCAAAAGGGTCCGAGTCTTTATCAGGGTTATTACTGTATTTTCGGGCAGCAGCTACAGCTCCTCGCTTATGCCAATTACCCTCCTTCATTTCATTGGGTACTTGATAGTCTCCTATAGCATCCCGCTTTTTTACAGTTGCGGCAGCATCCGTATTTCCAGCCTGTATCACATGCCCCTTACTTACTCTATAAAACCAAGTATTGTTAAAGTAATTTTGATTAGTCAAATACAAGAAATTAGCACGGTGAAGTGGGGTGTTTTTATATAACCGAATAACCATATCGCCATACCTAGTGCCCACACGCACTAGTTCCTCAGAATGCTCATTCCCATAGTCTTCTAAAAAACCTAAGGCATTATCATTGGTCAACTTTAATGGCTTGTTGTTATGTTTCTTTTCAGAGACTTGTTCACTCCCAGTAGTTTTTTCTTTGGCAACAGAAATTGCGTCTTCTCTCTGATTGCATCCGAATAATAGCAAGGTAGTGATGCAAATACTGGTAAACCTAAATAAACTTAAACTCATAAATAAAACCCGTTTTTTACAGGAATCCCACATTTACGCCCTCATTGATACGGGGCTGATAACGTTGTTTTCTTCCAATAGAAGTTTTTCGGGTATGTTGGCCAAAATAACTTTTACCAATTCATCGATCACCTTTATTTTCAATTCCGATCGGGTGTACACGATACTTATTTCTCTTGAAGGCCTAGGATCTGCGATGGGCCTAACGTATTTCTGATCTACCTCGGGTAAATCCACTGCCACTAGGTACGGAATTAAGGTCATACCAAAACCTTGCTTACTCAATTTTATAAGTGTCTCAAAGTTTCCACTCTCCATTTCTACTGCCTTAGTACCAGGAGCACCTAGCTTATTACAAATGTTTAAAACACTGTTTCTAAAACAATGCCCTTCATTAAGCAATAAAATATCGTCTATATCAAGCTCTGAGTTTGTGATAAATGCCTCTTTGCTCAATCTATGATTCTCTGGAATAAACGCCATAAAGGGTTCATAGTACAATGGCTTTTCAATAATACCGCGCTCCTTTAATGGAGTTGCAAGCAGACCAGCATCCAGCTCGTCCATTCGCAGCTTTTCTAATATTTCATCGGTGTGTAGCTCTTCAATATGAAGTTGAATTTTAGGAAACTTCTCATGAAAACTTCTCACAAACAAAGGAATCAACGAGGATGCAACGGTAGGAATAACCCCTATTTTGAAGGGGCCCTCCATTAAGTTTTTACCTTCCTGCAATATTTGATGAATTCTATTTGTTTCGTTTACCACTGTGCGCGCCTGGGTAATTATTCGTTCGCCAATGGCCGTAGGCCTTACAGGGTGCTTACTTCTGTCAAATAATAAAATACCTAGCTCATCCTCCAACTTTTGAATTTGCATACTAAGTGTTGGTTGTGTTACAAAACACGCTTCGGCTGCACGAGCAAAATGTCGATGATTGTCTACCGCTATCAGGTATTGTAGTTGAGTAATAGTCATAGTCAATTAAATTTTATCAAATGCATTGCGAATTTAATAATAAAAAACTATATCATGTTTAAACGTTAACGTAGCAATTCAATAATTTTATATTCGCTTTCGGTAGAAAAAAGGACTAAACCAACTTGAATAATAATCCCATTGTAAAAAAGCTATTGAGCTTTTCAAACAGACCGCTGCCCGGAGCCGAAGCCCATAAGCTAATGGCTCCTGAGGGTAGAGGTGTATCCGATTTAAACAAAATTGACATAAACGCATCTAAAAAAGCCGGAGTACTTGCCTTGCTATTTGAGCAAGAGGACAAAACTAAACTCGTACTTACCTTAAGAAAAAGTTATCCCGGGGTACATTCTAACCAAGTAAGCTTACCCGGTGGTAAAATGGAACGTAGCGATGCTGACTATAAACACACGGCTCTGCGAGAAACAAATGAAGAAATTGGCGTAAAGCCTGAAAACATCACCATTATAGGTGGGCTTTCACCTTTATACATTCCACCAAGTAATTTTTTGGTTTATCCTTATATGGGTTTTCTCCAAGGCCCGATAGAGTTTATACCTGAAGAAAAAGAGGTCGAAAAAATTTTTACGGTCGATTTAGAACATTTGATAGATGCTTCTTTTATGGTGCAACAAAAAATACAAGTCAGAGGTTTTAATATGGTAGTTCCCACCTTTCAGTTAGAGGGTCATACAATATGGGGTGCTACAGCAATGATTTTAAGCGAACTAAGGCAAATCCTAATTCTACCCTAATTTCTACAAGAATTATAATAATATATTTGAAGTTTAGATAGATTCTCTACATGAAAATCAAACTGTTTGACGCCTTTGGCAACTCGTTGATAATAAAGCGATTCTTAATTTTCATCTTTGGGTGTATAGGCTATTACCGATTTAGTATTGCCAATAAAACCAAGGTAACTGGGAGCAGAGTACTAAAAGGATTACCTAAAACCAATGTACTGTTTGTGAGTAATCACCAAACGTACTTTGCAGATGTTACAGGAATGTATCAAGTATTTTGTGCTTCTAAATGGGGTATTTATGACCGTATAGACAGGCCTTGGTATTTACTAAACCCAAAGGTGAATATTTATTTTGTAGCAGCTTTAGAAACTATGAAGGCGGGGCTATTGCCAAAGTTGTTTGCCTATGTGGGTTCCGTATCTATAAAACGAAGCTGGCGAGAAGCAGGTAAAGATGTAGATAAGGGTGTAGACCCAAGAGATATCAATAAAATATACAAGGCTTTAGATTCGGGCTGGGTTATTACTTTTCCGCAGGGCACTACTACACCATTTGTACCAGGCAGGCGCGGAACAGCCCATATCATAAAAGAAACAAAACCCATTGTAATCCCGGTAGTTATTGATGGCTTTAGAAGAGCTTTTGATAAAAAAGGATTGTTTATGAAAAAGAAAGGGGTAAAACTTTCCATTCGCTTTAAAGAACCTCTTCAATTAGACTTTGAAAAATCTTCTTCAGAAATTTTGAATCAAATAATGTATAGTATAGAGCAGAGTCCTGATTTTAACACCATGAAGAACCTAGATGAGGCTAAAAGCCCAATGGGAGCGGGATAATATCGCGAATAATAACTAAGATTTCTCGTTAAAGAACTTGTCCTGAAAATACTAACTTACATTCGTACTTTTGCTACATAACCCTTATTTCAATGAAAAAAATATTTGGCCTACTAGCCCTTAGTCTTCTAATTTCTTGTGAAGATGATATAAGTACCAATAATCCAGACCCTAACCCTAACGAGGATAATGTTCTTTTGGCTTCGTCATTTCTGTACGGAAACGTGGGTATAAATCCAGATTCGATGTTGGTTAATAACTTAGGATATGCCTTTTTTGTAACGGATATGTCTTTGGTGTTTTCTTCAATTTACTTTGTAGAAGGTGGCGACTCAGTAGCCGGTAGTACTGACCCCTTTGTGGTTAGCCTAGGTAGTTTTGATCAATTTGTGCTTAAACTACTGCCAGGAGGTTATTCAGGAGATTATAGATTAGAACTAGGTATGGATTCGCTTACCGGAGCTACTTTTGACCCCGCAGCCCTACCCGCAAACGACCCACTAATTGAGGCTGATGTTTTTCGCTTAGATGGTACTGGAATTGACCAAATAATTATTAAAGGAAGAATGATTGACCCAACAGATCCTTTGGATAC
>JAUICR010000113.1 GCA_030427785.1 Bacteroidia bacterium
TAATGAATATGTACCCTGATTTGATTATTGAATTACAAGGCCATGTATGTTGCTTTGGTGATCAGCAGTTATCTGAGGCTAGGGCAAAGATGGTGTATGATTTTTTGGTGGGAAATGGAATTAGCTCCAGGCGGATGTCTTACAAAGGATTGAGCAATACCAAACCTTTATATAAAGAAAACTCAGATAAGGAGAAAGCTTTGAATAGGAGAGTAGAAGTATTGGTGATTTCCAATTCGGGGGAAAAGCAAATTGCCGAAAGAGAGTCAACTAAAATTGACTTAAGAGCACCCGTCATGAATGTAAAGTTTTTTCCAAAAAAAATGCGCTTAACACCCAGTGGAGACTTTATGTTGACGCTAATTGCAGAAATGATTGATGAATCTTCTGACCTTAAATTCGAATTCGTGATATTTGATAATATCAACGATGCAAAGCTTACCGGAAGCCGCGCCAAAGGATTGGAACGAGCCTTATTGGATAAAATGGTGCGAAAAGAAGTGTTTTTGGTGCGCACTGCTGTGAAAACTCCCAGCATGCCTATTGCGGCTGATGACAATTATATATTACTTAAAATATCGAAGTGATGAAGGAATACGTAGATTTTCTGCAGAATGAAGTACCGGAAAAACTGGAAAGCTTGTCAGCCAATAGCAAGGTGCAATGGGGCACTATGAAAGCTGAAGAAATGCTGGAGCACCTGCGTGTGGCACTTGTGCTAAGCGTAGAAAATGTGGAGGATGAAATCATCGTACCAAATGATAAGTTGGAAATGTATAAAAGGTTTTTGATAAGCGACAAACCTTTTGGGAAAGACCTACCCAAACCAGGCAGCTTTGATAAAATTGAGGCGCAGCCAGGTGCATTAAATGAAAAAAAGGAGCAGCTTTTGGCAGCTGTTCATTCCACAATATTATATTTTAACCAAAACCCAAACCATAAGGCAATACATCCTAGCTTTGGTAAGTTGAATGTTGCAGAGTGGTTGCATTTGCATCGCAAGCATTTTACGCATCATCTCACTCAATTTGGACTGTATTAAAACTGCACAATGATCGGATCTCTGTTAAATTGGATTAAGGACCGCTGGTATTTCTTTACCACCTTTTTTCCTGTGCAGTTATTCCTATTACATCTCAGAAGAAGCCATTTATTGATTATTTTCTGGCTATTGCTTTTTGCCTTCACGGGTGGATATATAGCCCAGCATTATGGCCTTCAGTATTTATTTCTTACACCTGAGTATTTAGATCACGTGGGGTTTCTTAGCTATTTTTTTGTGGGGCTTACTTTGGGCTTGTTCATCATGGCCTTTCACATCAGTAGCTACATTTATTACAGTTATCGCTATTCTTTTTTGGCTACTACCAGTAGGCCCTTGTGGGTTTTTAGTATAAACAATTCATTGATTCCTACACTGTTTCTTCTGTTTTACATCTACCATATCATTGTGTTTTTACATAGAGATAATTATAACATTAGCGATATTGTATATTCAGTTTCCGGTTTGCTAGCAGGTACGGCCCTAATGGTGAGCCTTACTTTTAGTTACTTTATAAAAACCATCCAAACCCTTGAATTACCAGATGAGAAAACAGGAGAGACAAAACCTCTGAGGCCATTTAAAAATCTCATTAAGGCAGATACACGATTTGTAAGAATCAAAAGTTCAGGGATAAACTATTACCTCAAAGGGCCATTCTCTATAAAACTTGCACGAGGTACAGATCACTACAAGAGCCATGTATTGCTCGAAACTATACAGCAGCATCACTTTAGTGCATCTCTGTATTTTGTAGCACTCATACTGTTGGTAATTACCCTAAGCCTAGTAAGTACCAATACGTATTTTATTATTCCGGCTGGTGCCTCAATTTTTCTACTGTTCTCATTGTATTTGATGATAACCGGGGCTTTTTATACCCGATTGAAAACCTGGACGGTAACAGTGGGAGTTTTGGTATTGGTTCTGCTCAATTACTTTTCAGGGTTCGAGCAATTTCAAACGTACAACTACGCCTTTGGAATGAACTACGATGTGGAGCGAGCTCCCTATAATTATGAAAATTTTAGAAAACTAACTACCGATTCTATAGTTTCTTATGATCGTGATGAAGGTTTGCAGGCCCTAGAAAACTGGAAAGCCAAAAACTCGAAG
This sequence comes from Bacteroidia bacterium, assembly GCA_030427785.1. GTDB lineage: Bacteria > Bacteroidota > Bacteroidia > Flavobacteriales > Schleiferiaceae > Owenweeksia. The sequence continues at coordinate 2,159 of JAUICR010000113.1, forward strand.
GATGGTAAAAAGCCCAAGCTTGTAATATTCAATGTAAGTGGAGGTGGATTGCGCTCGGCCTTGTGGGCCATAGAGGTAATGCAACAATTGGATAAAGTAAGTAAAGGACAGTTGTACAATAACACGCATCTTATTACAGGGTCTTCAGGAGGTATGCTTGGCGCAGCTTTTTATCGCGAAATGAAGTACAGCTACGATACTAAAAAGATAAAGTATAACCCCAATGGAGATACCATTAAAACCTTAGTTGCGAAAGATTTATTGAATCCGGTGACTTTTACATTTGGTGTAAACGACCTGTTCTTTAGGTTTAGAAATATCAGTTTTGATGGTAAATCATATCCTTTAGATAGAGGATATGCCTTTGACAACCGGCTAAATGATAACACCCTGGGGCTGATGAATAAAAAGTTTAAGGACTATCGGGAGCCAGAGTATAATGCCGACATGCCACGGATGATATTGGGGCCAACCATAGTGGGTGATGGGAGAAAAATGTTGATGAGTACCTTGGGTACTTCCTTCCTTACGTTTACTAGTACCGATAAGGGGCACGGAGTGGAGAAGCAATTTAATGCAGTGGAGTTCAGTCGGCTGTTCAAAGATCAAGAAGCTGAAAATCTTAGTTTTCTTACTGCGATAAGGCTTAGCGCTTCGTTTCCATTTATTACACCCCTGGTAAATATGCCTAGCACGCCAGGCATACAGCTGATAGATGCCGGAGTACGAGATAATGAGGGGTACGAGCTTGCCATCCGATTTTTATTTTACTATCGAGAGTGGATAAAAGAGAACACCGATGGAGTAGTAATAATACAGATGAAAGCTAATAGGCCCGAGGAAATTCCTATAAGACAGAAATCGGTTACTAAATTTGACAAACTTACCTTGCCCTTGAGTGGTGTGCTCGAAAGTTTCCATAATCTTCAAATTTATAATAAGGGTTTGCTGATGGAGCTGAGTCATCAAGAACTTGGCTTGCCTATTGATATGGTAAGATTTTCATTATTAAAAGATAAAGAAGATGTATCCTTAAGTTGGCACTTAACAAATAGTGAAAAGGAAGAAATAATAAAGACCTTTAACAATCAAAGTAATCAGGAAGCCTTGCAGCGCCTAAAAGAGTTGATGCAATTTCCCTAAAATCAAAGTTTTTGAAAGAATCAGATAACAGTATCATTACCGCTAGTGGCCTTCATTTTTCGTACGGAAACAAGAAGGTTTTAAAGGGTGTGAGTCTTTCTCTGAATGATGGAGAAATACTGGGGATAATAGGGGAGAGTGGTAGCGGAAAAACCAGTTTGATGAAAATATTGGCTGGTATCTTGGCACCAAAAAAAGGCCTCATGGCTTATGCTGGCGTACCTTATGAAAATCCTGATCATCAGCTAATAGCCGGGCATGCAAAGATTAAGCTTGTGAACCAAGATTTTGATTTAGCACCCTATTTGAGTGTAAGAAGTAATATGCTTCGCAATGCCCTGTCAGAAAGTGATACTGCACGTCAAAAAATTTTGCGCTACTATGAGCGACAACTTCAGCTCAATAAAATAAGAGATAATAGAGCCACTGATACTTCGGGAGGGCAACAGCAGCGCATTGCATTGGCTGCGGCTTTAGGCGCCAATCCAGAAGTTCTCCTGCTTGACGAACCGTTTTCTAATTTGGATTATCCATTAAAACAGCATTTGATAAAACTGTTGAAAACAGAATGGAGGCCAAAGTCAATGGTGGTTGTAACTCATGAGCCAAACGATATTTTGCAAATGGCTGATAGAATCTTGGTGATGGAGGCGGGAAAGATAGGGCAGGAAGGCAGCCCCGAGGATGTGTATAATTACCCAAAAACGGAATCAATTGCCCAATTACTCGGACCGATTAACGTATTATCTACTGAAGAAGCTAAAATTTTTGGCCCACCAGGGAGTACTTACATAAGGCCTCATCAAATAAAGGTGGCCCGAACGGGTGTAGGTGCTGTGGTAGATTCATGCCAGTTTGTGGGCAATAGATTTGAACTATCCCTGAGTGTAAGAGGTAGAAGCCACGCACTCTTAGTAGAGGCTCCGAGGAGCTATAGAAAAGGGGCAAAATTAAAACTTGCCTTAAAGTCATAAAAAAAGCCGCTTCAGTTTCCAGAAGCGGCTTTTTAAAATTTAAGAACCTTAAGTGGTTTATTTTACTTTATTAACTACAGCTTTAAAAGCTTCAGGGTGGTTCATGGCCAAATCAGCCAATACCTTTCTGTTAAGCTCTATTCCACTAGTTTTAGCTTTTCCCATAAAAGCAGAGTATGACATTCCCTCTTGGCGAGCTCCAGCATTGATACGCTGAATCCACAAAGCGCGGAAGTTTCTCTTTTTGTTTCTACGGTCTCTATAGCTATATACCATTGCTTTTTCAACGGCATTTTTAGCTACGGTCCATACATTCTTTCTGCGGCCAAAGTATCCTTTGGCTTGCTTCATTACTTTTTTTCTACGAGCCCTTGAGGCTACTGAATTTACTGATCTTGGCATAAATTTTAATTTTTTGTGCAAGGCGCTTCGAAATACTTCGGAGTCTTAGGTGCCTTTACCCAGGGTTTAATTAATAACTCTAATTGTTACTTAAATACAAAGTTGCTTCTTGATGTTACCTTCATCAGCCTTGTCTACAAGACCAGAGTGAGTAAGGTTACGCTTTTGCTTCGTTCCTTTTTTAGTAAGGATGTGGCTTTTGAAAGCGTGCTTTCTTTTGATTTTACCAGTACCAGTAAGCTTAAATCGCTTTTTGGCACTAGCTTTTGTTTTCATTTTTGGCATTTTCTCTTGCTTTTATCTTGGGTTCTTAAATTTTTCTTTTTAGAGGTTAGATTTGAGACTAGTTTCCTAACATCTCCTATCTCACTTCTTGCAATCTAACTCGTCTTTTTAGGCGCTATCATCATTATCATTCGCTTGCCTTCTAGTTTTGGCATGCTTTCTACTTTGCCTATATCTTCTAAATCCTGCGCTAATCTTAGCAATAGGATTTCTCCTTTATCTTTAAATACAATTGATCGTCCTTTAAAAAATACATAGGCCTTTAGTTTGGCGCCTTCTTTTAAGAATGCTTCGGCATGTTTTCTTTTAAAGTCATAATCATGGTCGTCAGTATTCGGACCAAAACGTATTTCTTTTACTACGGTCTTTTGAGCTTTTTGGGCAATCTCCTTCTGCTTCTTTTTCTGATCGTACAAGAACTTCTTGTAATCTACAATCTTTACTACAGGTGGGTCTGCTTTTTCAGCAATAAGCACCAAATCAAGTCCATCTTCTTCGGCCATTCTTCGGGCTTCGTCAATGCTGTATACTCCTTGATTCTCTACGTTATCGCCAGTTACCCTCACTTGTGGAAAGCGAATTTTGTCGTTTATCTGGTGGGCGTCTTCTGCCCTGCGTACCGGACCACGGTTTCTTGGATTAAATCTTTTAGCCAGTGTTTTGCTCTTTTAATTAAACTAATGGTTATCTCTAATTTGCGAATTCACCCATCTGGTCGTTCACTTCCTTGTTCATTTTTTCAATAAATGCTTCAAGGCTCATGGTTCCAATATCTCCTTCACCATGCTTACGAACAGAAACCGTTTGGGTTTCTTCTTCTTTCTCGCCAATAATCAACATGTAGGGGACTTTCGAAATTTCCGCATCGCGGATTTTTCTTCCTGTCTTTTCTGCACGCTCGTCAACGAGGGCGCGAAGGTCGTTATTTTTAAGTAAATACGAAACTTTCTTGGCGTAATCCATGTATTTATCCGAAATCGGTAAAATAGCTATCTGTGTGGGAGTTAGCCAAGTTGGGAAGTTTCCGCCACAATGTTCTAACAATACGGCTATAAAACGCTCCATACTACCAAAGGGAGCGCGGTGTATCATTACAGGGCGGTGCATTTCATTATCCGACCCTTTATATTCTAATTCAAATCTTTCTGGTAAGGTATAATCTACCTGAATTGTACCTAACTGCCATTGGCGACCTAAGGCATCTTTCACCATAAAGTCTAATTTTGGACCATAAAAGGCTGCCTCGCCATATTCTATTACGTACGGAAGGCCTTTTTCTATCACCGCCTCTTTGATAGCATTTTCAGCTTTTTCCCAGCTTTCATCTTTACCAATATATTTTTCACGGTTTTCTTTATCTCTCAGCGAAATCTGTGATGTGAATTCTGTAAAGTCTAATGTTTTGAAAATATAAAGAACCAGATCAATAACTTTTTTGAACTCATCCTTTACCTGATCATCTGTACAAAACAGGTGAGCATCATCTTGTGTAAAACCACGCACACGCGTCAAACCGTGTAATTCGCCACTTTGCTCATAGCGATATACGGTACCAAACTCAGCAAAACGAATAGGAAGATCGCGGTATGAGCGTGGTGAGCTTTTGTAAATTTCGCAATGGTGTGGGCAGTTCATTGGCTTCAGCATGTACTCTTCACCTTCTTCGGGTGTGTTTATCGGCTGAAAACTATCCTTGCCATATTTGGCCCAGTGTCCACTAGTTTCGTACAGCTGCTTACTACCTATATGAGGGGTAATTACCGGCTGGTAACCAGCGGTGCGTTGTGCCTTTTTCAGAAACTGCTCTAAGCGCTCACGCAATTCAGCGCCTTTGGGCAACCATAGTGGTAGCCCTTGACCTACTTTTTGCGAAAAAGTAAAAAGCTCTAGTTCCTTACCTAGTTTTCTGTGATCTCGTCTTTTTGCTTCTTCTAATAATTCCAAGTGCTCCTTTAGCATAGCCGCTTTAGGAAACGAAACGCCATACACACGTGTAAGCTGAGGGTTGTTTTCATTGCCTCGCCAGTAAGCACCAGCCACGCTCATTACTTTTACAGCTTTTATAAATCCGGTGTTGGGAATATGGCCACCTCTACACAAATCGGTAAAATCGGCATGATCGCAAAATGTGATTTCACCGTCTGTTAAGTTTTCTATCAATTCAGTTTTGAAAGGATTGTCCGTGTACATCGCCAAAGCATCGGCCTTAGATACGGGGTGTAATTTGAACTCGTACTTTTCACGAGCATTTTCCAACATCTTCTTTTCAATCTTGTCAAAATCACCTTCGCCTATAGTTTTGTCACCAAAATCTACATCGTAGTAAAAACCATTTTCTATAGCAGGACCAATGGTAAGCTTAGCATCAGGGTAAAACTGCAATAATGTTTGCGCCAAAAGGTGAGCACTAGAGTGCCAAAAAGCCTGCTTGCCCTCGGGGTTGTCCCAAGTATAAAGTACTAAGCTTCCATCTCCTGGTAGTGGATTCATTACCTCTACCGTATTTCCATTAAAACTGGCAGATAACACATTGCGGGCAAGACCCTGACTTATGCTCATGGCTACATCAAAAGCAGATGCGCCATCTTCCATTTCTTTTACGCTGCCATCAGGCAAAGTAATATTGATCATTTCTTTCAAAATTTAAGGCGGCAAAGATAGAAAAAGGGGTGGGGGATGGAATAAGGATTAGTAGTGAAATATTATAAGATGTTTTGAGATAATATTGCTATCACAAAATCTTATAATCATGCCTATTACAATCAAGCGATCTTATGAGTTAAATACCACCAACTGGACAGGAGGAACTACTACCGAGCTTTTTATTTTTCCGGCTACAGCCAATTACCAACAAAGAGATTTTGACTTTAGAATAAGTACCGCCATGGTAGCGGCAGAACAATCTGTTTTTACTTCATTGCCCGGCTACTCTCGTAAATTGATGGTTTTACAAGGAGCGGTATCCCTCTTTCACAGAGGGCATTATTCCAAAGTACTGACCAAGTTTGATGTGGATGAATTTGAGGGGTCGTGGGAAACTACCTCGCAAGGACGCTGTACCGATTTTAACCTAATGTGCAAATTAGGTACTGAGGGAAGTATGGAAGCTGAGATAATCGAAAAAGGAAAAAATCAGCGTATAGAGGTAGCTCAAACGGTAGCTTGGTTTTTTCTTTACCCGGTGAAAGGAACCCTTGAGCTGTCAGTAATAAATAAAACAATGAGGGTAGGTCAGGGCGATTTTGCAATACTAAAAAATGACGGTGTACTTCCCGTACAGTTAAAAACTATAGAGCATAGCGAAGTCATTTTTACCCGTATTTATCGCTAAAAACTTTTGGGTAGTAGGCACCTTTACCATCAGGCTAATACATCGTGTACACTTTTGTCTTTAAGCATTACCGCTTTGGCAAATGCGCAAACGGGCACAATCTTGATATTTTCATTACGGGCAAATTCTACGGCAGCCATTACCAGTTTTTTTCCTACCCCTTGTCCCGAAAATGCAAGGTTTACTTCGGTGTGGTCAATAATGAATTTTTCCGGTCCGGCCCAGGTATAAGTCATATGTCCGGCTTCTTGCTCACCTTCCTTAGCGGTAAATTGACCTTTCTTTTCATTGTTTGTTTGTTCAATTTTCATGCTCTGTTTTTTTGTGATTATTACCAAATTCCCAACTCCCAACCTATAGCAACTCATTAACGTATTGTCAGAATTATAAAGATTAAAATGTAACCATTATTGGCTTGTAGCTAGCTACTCCTCCAGATGTCCAAATTTTCCAGCCCCAAAATCGAGCATTGCTTGCCTTATTTCTGCGGGGTAGTTCATTACAAATGGACCTTGAGCAGCCATGGGCTCAATAATAGGCTCACCGCTAAGTATCAATACTACTGCATCTTCTGTAGCCTGAACGCTAATGTCTACACCCTTATTTTCAAATAATGCAAAATGATTCAACGGAACTTTATTCTCACTATTTACCCTTATTTCACCTTCTATTACTAATAGTCCGGTATTGTAATTAGCAGGAAATGAAAACTCGGCTGTACCACCTTTGTTCAATTTTGCATTATGCAAATGCAGTGGGGTAAATGTAGAAGCCGAACCTTTCACACCTTTGTATTCTCCCGCTATCACCTCTATAGTACCCGCATTATTTGGGAGCTCATATTTGTTTAGTTTCTCATTGGTTATCCCCTGATATTTAGGCGTGCTCATTTTATGTTTGGCGAGTAAATTTACCCACAGCTGCACCATCTGAAAATCGCCACCTGCTTGGCTAAACTCTTTTTCATGATATTCTTTGTGCAAAATACCTGCTGCGGCCGTCATCCATTGTACATCTCCCTCGCCTATCACGCCACTATTGCCCGCGCTATCGTGATGTGCCACTTTGCCTTTGTAGGCAATGGTTACTGTTTCGAAACCACGGTGGGGATGCACTCCTACACCTCGCTCATGCAGTGTAGGAGGAAAATAAAATTTTGAGTTATAATCCATCAAAATGAATGGGCTCATCCGCTGCATATCTATTTGTGGTGTGCCAGGAAAAAAATTGTGCACCCTAAAGCCATCGCCCACAAAATGATGGGGGGGAGGGGCTATGATGTGTTCTATGTGTTTTGTGCTCATCGTGTACCTTATTGTATAGCAGCACGAAGGTAGCTAGCTACTATTTGTTATGCATTAATCTAGATTAACAAATCAGCAGACCAATGGGCAGCCTTATATACCCAAAACAGTACACCTACTGCAAGAATGCAGAGAAGGTGGTTTAACCAATTTTTTGAGGACTCTCCACCTTTTTTACCATCTTTTGCATAAACACGTTGCTGGGCAAAGAGATATAATCGTTCTCTGGAGTTTTAATAATAATAAAGAAAATGCCAATGTCATTTACCTTTCCTGCTATTTGATAATCTTTATCTAGTACTTCTACCGAATCGCCAATATTCACTTGATGATTGAAGAAAATGATGAGGGTAGAAGTAATATTGGAAATGATAGACCATTGAGCAAAAAAGGCAATGCCCATTACCGTAAGTCGCGATGCCATGTAAGCCGCCAGCTGTGCCGGTGCTATACCCCAAATCAAAAAAAGGATGCCTATCATTATGGTATAGAATACCACAGAGAGTACTTTCTTAACAATTTTTATTCGTGCTTTTTGGTAGGCAAACCTCGAGCCTGCCCTTACAGCAAGGTGCTGAAGCAAACGTACTATCACAAATAGAAACCCTACGGTAATTGCTGATTGGATAATTTGAATTTTATATTCTTCCATTTTTATTAAAATTTAAGACTCCTCATATGAGGTGTGTGAGCAGGTAAAGTGTAGCAGCCACTACCCCTTGTTTTGTTTCTTGGAGTTTCGCCATAAGGTGTAATAATTAAGCAAAGCCATAGCAGTACCAAATACTAACCAGTTCTTAGCAAAGGAAGACCATACGAAAAGACCTGTTTCGTCATAATCAAAAAAAGCCATAATGGCGGCAAATACAAAGCCTGAAAGAAAAAATGAAAGGAGGGCTTTTTTTAGCAGTGGATTCATGTTGTAGCGATTGTGAATAATTGAGCCAAATTTCGAACATCTTAGCTAAAAGCATGCTATAATTTTTTAGTGTGGTTTTATTCTATTGTTAGCCTGTGTTGTTGCCTCCAAGGCGGCTTTATGTAAGGTAGAAAAGCTGGTAATTACTGATATTCACCCTTCGATACGATTCTTCCTATTGTCAGAATCACTCAGGGTGACGTGTGCGTGGATATAGTTTGGTTATTCTGTCAGCCAGAGTGGCCGACTGCAAGGCGGCTGTATCGAAGGCTGAAAGACAAAGGTGGTTTGTATGCACCCTTCGATACGATTCTTCCTATTGTCAGAATCACTCAGGGTGACCTGTGCGTGGATATAGTTTGCTTATTCTGTCAGCCTGAGTGGCCGACTGTAAGGCGGCTGTATCGAAGGCTGAAAGACAAAGGTGGTTTGTATGCACCCTTCGATACG
>JAUICR010000114.1 GCA_030427785.1 Bacteroidia bacterium
ACTCCCAAAGTGAAAAGAGCGGTCGCGCCCCTTGGTATAGCCGTCCATCTTTCCTTGAAACTGTGCAAACAAATTATACAATGGAATTCCTCTGCTGGTAAAAATCCCAAGGTTGCGATGCATCGGCAAAATATATTCTTCGTTATGCAAAGCCATGGTGGCTCCTACAGATATTGCTTCTTGCCCATAACCCGAAAACCATTTTGAGATTCGACCTTGCCGTAAAGCAATCATCATCTTATCCTCAATAAGGCGAGGCTTTAAGAGCTGTTTATATATTTCTAAAAGCTGAGTATCGGTAAAACCTTTTCTGTTAAATCGCATGAGTTTTCATTGAAAAATGGATGCCAAAAATACCTATTTAATATAACCATCAGGTAACCTATAACAGATACTTTTGCGGCTATGAAAGCCAAACGGACCCTTATTATCATCAACCCAATTAGTGGGACACGAAACAAGGATTTTGTCGTGAATTTAATCGATCGTCACTTGTCGCAAGAGGAATTTGATTATGGCATAGTATATACCGAAGGTCCGGGCCATGCCACAGAGTTAGCTAAAGCAGCAGCAGATGATGGATTTGACTTAGTGATAGCCGCTGGCGGTGATGGTACAGTACACGAAACAGCAGTAGGCCTTATCCATAGCCATACGGCTTTAGGTATTATTCCTGTTGGTTCGGGCAATGGACTTGGGAGGCATTTACACATTCCTACCCATGTGGCAAAAGCCATAAAACTTCTTAGCGATTGTGCTTCAACCAAAATAGATGTGTGCACTGCCAATGGTCATCCATTTTTTAATGTGGCAGGTGTAGGCTACGATGCCAAAATTGCCAGAAAATTTGCTAAGCTACCTACACGTGGGTTCAAATCGTATATAAGTAGTGTGCTGAAGGAATGGCGAAGCTACAAGCCCAAAAAGTATAAGCTTATCACCAATGACCTTGAAATAAAAAAACGTGCATTTTTAATAAGTATAGCCAATGGCTCACAATTTGGCAATAACGCTTGGATAGCCCCTAATGCCAAGCTCAACGATGGCTTGATGGATATTTGTATTCTCAAAGAGTTTAATGTCTTAGCCGTACCCATGCTGGCCTATCAGCTTTTTAATAAAGCTATAGACGAATCGGCTTATACCGAAAGTTTGAAAACCGATAGTTTAATTATTAAACAAAAAAGCAAAAGAGCACACCTAGATGGCGAACCGTATAAATTGGGAAAAACTATCGAATTCAAGGTTTTGCCAAAGGCTTTGAATATTTTTGCTCCTAAAGATTTTTTAGATGAACTCAATTCAGAATATACCGTCCATCGACCTAGCTGATTTTACATCAGGAGACGCTCAAAGAAAAAATGATTTTGTACAAAAACTCGGTAAAGCCTATGAAGAAATAGGTTTTGTTGCCGTAAAAAACCATGGATTGAGTGATGCCAAATCTGCAGAATTATACAAGCAGGTAGAGGCTTTTTTCAAACTTGATACCGCCATAAAAGCCAAATACGAAATAGAAGGCTTAGCCGGACAAAGAGGCTATACCTCGTTTGGTAAAGAACATGCCAAAGGCAGAAATACGGGTGACTTGAAGGAGTTTTGGCATTTTGGGCAATACGTAGAAGATGGTGATGCTATTGCGAAAGAATATCCACAAAACATAGATGTTGCAGAGCTTCCGGAGTTTAATGCCATTGGAAAAGAGGTTTATCAAACCTTAGAGTCGGCTGGTCGAGAAATGCTATCTGCTATTGCCTTGTACTTGGGTATAGATGAAAACTATTTTGACGATAAAATCCATAATGGCAATAGCATCTTAAGACCTATTCACTATCCACCTATTACAGAAGAGCCTAAAGATGCAGTAAGAGCTGCCGAACACGAAGATATAAACCTTATTACCCTCTTGATGGGTGCTAGCGCTGAAGGCTTGCAGGTATTAAATAAAAAAGGCGAATGGGTAGATGTAACGGCCTTGCCCAATCAGATAGTGGTAAATGTGGGCGATATGCTACAGCGCCTTACTAATAATAAATTGAGAAGCACTACGCACCGAGTGGTAAATCCACCCAAGGAAAAATGGGGTCAGTCACGTTTTTCAATACCATTCTTTTTACACCCCCGCTCCGAAATGCGCCTTGATTGCTTGCCTGAATGTATTGACTCTGAAAACCCAAAACAATACGAAGACATTACCGGTGGCGAATATTTGGAGGAACGATTAGCGGAGATAGGATTGAAGAAGTAGTGGGAAAACAGTCGGAAGACGAAAGTTGATAGTTTTGGTCTCTGTCTAATTAATTCTGGCTACTAAAAACAACAAATGGCAAAAGGAAAAAAACTTAACAGTCTTTCAGATTTAGGAGGTTTGGTGTACAGTACCAATCAAAACTTTGAACCTGAGCATGACGAAGAACAAGAAAGCTTAAATCCAAGTGAACAACAGTTGGAGGCCCACCTTGAGAAAAAAGGGCGTGGCGGAAAAGTAGCGGTTTTGATAAAGGGTTTTGAAGGCCCCGAAAATGACCTCAAAGATTTGGCGAAAGCCATAAAAAATCATTGTGCTACAGGCGGTAGTGTAAAAGATGGAGAAATAATTATCCAGGGCAATGTTCGTGACAAAGCCATGGACTTTTTGAAAAGTAAAAACTATAAAGTAAAGCGGGTGGGTGGCTAGCAGTGCGGGTCTACCCCATTCACACGGCTTCGCATTCCAATCGTAATTTTATACATCTGAAAACCAGCAATAGCTGCCAGGATATACCATAGGCTGTTTGATTCTCCTATAGCTACATACAGCGAATACCCGAAGAAAAAAGCAAAAAGAGACAGTACTAACACTGATGTAGAAGCTGTTTTTCTAAAGTTCTTCTTATAATCACTCAATTCGTAAAAAGAAGGAAGATCCATGGCATCCACTCTTTGAAGAGTTACCGCTTCAGCCTGATTCATAAGTAAATGCTTAATAGATCCGTTGCATTCAATCAAAAAAGTTTCTTCAAGTTCTGATGGATTCAAGTTTAGTGTAGCAGTCTTACACCAATCTATCTTGGCATATACAGATTTAGCATCCTTAGGTATTTCAAATTCCAATCTTTCAGCAAAACCTAGCTTGCCAATTTTCTTTCCATCGCAATACAAGCCCACACCTCGCAAATAGTTGGAAGTGTCAAGTCGTTGTACCATCAGGATTTTTTTCTGATTGTTCATAGTTTAAGTAAGAGCTCGTTCGTAAAGTTTCAAATATTTCGGACCAATCCGCTCAAGAGAGAATCGATTTGCCTGCAATTTAGCATTCTTACAAAACTCAGCAAATAATTCTTCGTTGTTCAACAGATGTATAGCACTGCGAGCCATGGAAGTTACATCTCCTACATCGGCCGTATATCCCGTTTGTCCATCTATATTCACTTCTGGCAATCCACCTGTATTACTCGATATTACTGGCACACCTGCTGCCATGGCTTCCAAAGCTGATAGTCCAAAACTCTCTTTTTCGGAGGGTAATAAAAACAAGTCGGACATGCACAATATTCTTTCTATCTCTGAGGTTTTACCCAAATATTTCACTCTATCCAGTATTCCTAGTTCGGCTGCTTGTTGCCTCGATTTCTCTTTTTCGGGGCCATCACCTATCATTAGTAAAATAGTATCTACCTCTTTTTGTACCTCATAAAACACCTGGATTACGTCCTCGATTCTCTTTACAGGCCTAAGATTAGAAATATGTGTTATAATACGTTGTCCTTCTTCGGCAAAGTTCTTTCTACACTCCTCCTTACCAGTATATAAACTGAGATCTACAAAGTTGTGAATTACCTCTATATCTTTTGTAATATCAAATAGCTCTAAGGTATCTTCTTTCAAACTATCAGAAACCGAGGTTACATAATCGGAATTATTAATGCTAAAGGTTACCGCTTCTTTGTAACTAGGATTCTTACCTACCAACGTAATATCAGTACCATGCAGGGTGGTAATTATGGGAATACTAATGTTCTTTTGACATAAAATTTGCTTTGCCATGTAGGCAGCATAAGCATGTGGAATGGCATAATGTACATGCAGCAAATCAAGTTTATACTTTAAAGTCACGTTTACCATTTTGCTCGACAAAGCCAACTCATACGGCTGATACTGAAACAGTGGATAGTCTTCCACGTTTACCTCATGGTAGTAAATATTAGTTTCTAATATATCCAACCTAACGGGCTGACTGTAAGTAATAAAGTGTACCTGATGCCCCGATTGAGCTAGGTATTTTCCTAACTCTGTGGCTAATACTCCACTTCCCCCAAAAGTTGGGTAACAAACTATTCCGATATTCAATTCGCTGTATTTTTTGTTTTATTAAGGCTAAAAGGTTTCCACCTTTACCTCTACTCCTGCCTCATCGTAGTGGCGCCACTTACCCGATTTCTCACCTCGCTTATATTCGCCTTCTACACTTATTTTACCATTTTCATAAAAACTCTTATATACTCCTTCTCGCTTATTCTTTTTGTAGTAAAAAAGGGTTTTTATAGCACCACTGTTGTAATAGGTTTTTGCTTCCCCATTTAATTCTCCCTCCACATAATTAAACTCAGTAACCGGGTTTCCATTTTGAAAATACCAAGTGGTAGTACCTTCCTTTTTTCCATTACTGTAGGTAGCTGACTCTTGGATAACATCATTTTCATAATACTTCTTATACACACCATCCACCTTTCCATCCACATACTCTCCTTCTTCCATTACGGTACCTTGTACTCTATACTTCTTTATGGTCCCGTTCTGTAGGCCGTTTTTATAATATGTCTCCGAAATCACATCTCCCGTGGGGGTGATTTGTACAGATATACCATTGCGTTTATTGCCTCTATAGGTTTCCAATGATTTTATCATTCCTCCCTCATGGTAGGTTACATGTACGCTGTCTCCTTTAGCCTTAGGTGCCGGGCTAGCCTGAGCATATAGATTAATACTGAGCAGTACTGTACAGCTTAGCGTTAGAATTCTCATCATCTGAAAGAATTGAATTATATATTACTTTTTGTATTCTGGTACGAGTAGATAACGTAAGTAGCTTTCTGTTATCAGCATCGGGATAAACTCTGTTGGATAAAAAGATATAAACGATTCCCTGATCAGGATCGGCCCAAGCTATGGTTCCTGTAAAACCCGTATGGCCAAAACTCAAAGGCGAAACACAGCCACATGTAGGCCCCACACCTTCTAGTTGGGGTTTGTCAAAACCTATTCCCCTTCTATTATCCTGATCGCAAAATTGGCAGCGCACAAATTCCTTAATAATAATAGAATCTAAATAATTAATTCCGCCATAGGTACCACCGTTGAGGTACATCTGCATAAGCTTGGCTAAATCATTTGCATTAGAAAAAAGGCCCGCATGACCTGCCACACCACCCATCATAGCTGCTCCTTGGTCGTGCACATAGCCATCCAACTCTTGTTTTCTAAAAACACGATCATTCTCGGTAGGTATTATTCTATCTATGTCAAACTTGTTTCGTGGCAAATAACCTAATGTGGTGGCTCCAAGGGTGGAATACAACCAATCATCTACAAATACGTTTAGCGGCTGCCCTGTAATTCTTTGAATAATTTCCATGAAATAATAGTACCCTAGGTCGCTGTATTTATATTCCTTTTTTGCCAGCAGTTTTGACCTGTCAATTCTATCCATTATGGTATCCTTCATAGTACGGCTAGAGTACATACTACCCGCTACCGGATTGGGAAAATTATAATCTCTCGTTTCGCTATAATAAGCAGGATTTTTTGCTCCATTTTGCAATGTCTCTATATAAAATGGTATCCATGGAGTAAGTCCGGCTTGATGTGCTAGTACTTCTCTAATAACCAATGAATCCTTAGATGTTCCTTTTAATTCTGGTAAATAATAGCCCAAGGTTTTGTCTAAATCAATTTTCCCCTCTTGTACCAATTTCATCAAAACTGGCAGGGTAGCGGCCATTTTGGTAATCGAGGCCAAATCATAAATATCATCTTTCTGTACGGGCATTTTTTTGGCATAGGTATGATAGCCGTATGATTTGTCAAAAATCACTTTACCGTGACGAGCCACGATAATTTGACAGCCAGGCGTTGCTTTTTCTCTTATAGCCTCTGCTACCAAAACATCTATTTTATTTAACTCATCGGCATCAATACCTACTTCGCCAGGTACTCCATAACCCAGTCTACCGAGAGATTTTGTGTCGTAACCAAAACCCACCTCAAACAATCCACTACCACTTACAGGCAGGCGACCTCGAGCTCCCATCGCCCCAAAAATAATTTGGGCCGCAGCACTCTCAGCATAAGGGTGATTTTGATACGCTATCAACAATGCATCTGTAGAAGTGACTTCGATAAAAGAACCTAAGGAATAAGCATTGGCAAATAGACTAACTATCGTTTTGTTTTGTAAAGTCACACGCTTTACAAACTTCTTAATACTGGCATCTATTTTATACGATTTCCAAGGATTAGCATTACTGGTATAGATTCCCATTATCACCAAATCGTAATTGGATAATTCATTCAGAATGTCGTTTTCCTTTCCTTCTTTAAAGGTGAAGAGCTCAACATTGCCGTATTTCTTAAGTAAACCGTAAAACTCTGTCCCCACTTCAGTACCTGCTACCACACAAGCAATCTTTTTATCTTTTAAATCCTTAATAGGGATTATTTGATCCTTATTCATCACTACTGTGGTGGCCGAAGCAAAAATTTTACGATCTAAAATTTCGCTAGACATAGGGTTCAAATCTTTATAAATTCCTTTGGGCTCTACATACTTTTTGGTTTCAAGGCCCATCCAGCTTTTAGCCAATAGAATACGCTTTACATGCAGGTCTATATCCGCTTGGGTTAACTCTCCCTTAGCCAATGCATCTTTTATTTTCTTTTTTGCTTCGCTTACATTTTGTGAAAACAGCAATACGTCATTTCCTGCTAACAAAGCTTTTAAATCTACTTCACCTGGTGCAAACCTATCGGCTACACCGCCCATATTTAGGGCATCAGTAAACACTAAGCCATCAAAATGCAATGAGTCTCTAAGGTATTTATTGATAATAGTGGGAGAAAGTGAAGACGGCATACCACTGGCATCCATAGCCGGAACATTAAGGTGAGCCACCATTACCGAGGCTAAGCCATTTTCTATTAAACTTTTATAGGGCGATAACTCTACCGATTTCAGCCTTGCCATATCATGCCCCACAGTTGGCAGCGACTTATGCGAATCTGTATGTGTATCGCCATGCCCAGGAAAATGCTTTGCGTTGGCCATTACATTTTGATCTTGCATACCAAGAGTATAAGCCACACCAAGTTTTGCAACCAAATCAGGATCTTGCCCAAACGATCGGGCATTGATAATAGGATTATCAGGGTTTGTATTAATGTCTACTACAGGTCCAAAATTGATGTGTACACCCAATCGCTTACAGTGCAAGGCAATCTCTTTGCCCATATTGTAAGCCAATACACTATCATGAGTAGCCCCTACTGTCATAGGCCAAGGAAACTTGTAGGTACTATCTAATCGCATGGCCAAGCCCCATTCGGCATCCATGGCTATCATCAGCGGTATTTTAGATGATTGCTGATACAGATTTGTCAATCGGGCTTGCCTAACCGGGCCGCCCTGAAAAAAGATCAGCCCCCCGATATGTTCCTGCTTAATTAATTTCAGAATTTCTTCTTGATGAGCCTTACCCTTATTCGAATAAGCAGCTATCATAAACAACTGCCCCAGCTTTTCATCTAGCGTCATCTGGGCCATCTTCTCATTGGCCCACTGCTCCTGTCCCTTATATATTACAGACGTTTGCGTTGTTTGTGCTTTCAGTCCTACCGAAAACAACAGAACAACAACTATCATTACGCGCTGGCTCAGTCCAAATTTCATATTTACCCCTTGATTTGTGGCTAAGGTAAGTCCTTAGTAATATTCGTAATATTTCTATCCAAATATTATTCCACATCTTGAGGTTGAAAGCTTTTCATCTTGGATACTAAAGCCTTAAAAAAACCGTATTTTAATTGATACATTTGCCAAAACTCTCAACATGGAGGCTCCAAAATTACCTTCTTTTATTAAGCAAAACAGCCATCGAAGATTCGAGTTCAAACCGCGCTATTATAATGAGCGTAAGGAAAGGCTGGATGAAATAAAGAAAAAGTACGAAGGTGTAAATCCGAGTAAGGCGATAACTGAAACGATGCGCGAAAAAATGCAGATGAAATGGAGAGAAGAACGCAAGTCCTCTGCTAGAAACTCCAATTTTCGTTTAGTAGCCATTATAGGGGTTCTTTTTCTACTTACTTATTTAATGCTTACCTATTAATGTCAGACGTTATTCGTCTATTACCTGACAGTGTTGCTAACCAAATAGCCGCTGGCGAAGTGGTACAACGGCCGGCATCAGCCGTAAAAGAGCTATTAGAAAATAGTATAGATGCCGGTGCCACAAATATTCATTTACTAATAAAAGACTCTGGCAAGACCCTACTTAAGGTTGTGGATAATGGTGTGGGAATGAGTGAAACGGATGCCCGTATGGCTTTTGAACGCCATGCCACCTCTAAGATTGAAAAGGCGGAAGATATCTTCAAAATAAGTACAAAAGGATTTAGGGGCGAGGCCTTGGCCTCTATAGCAGCTGTGGCTCAAGTAGAGTTAAAAACCAAAAAAGAGGATAGCGAACTGGGTGTATTACTTAGGATAGAAGGAAGTAAAATCACGAAACAAGATTTTTGCAATACCCCAAGAGGTTCACAAATTGAGGTGAAAAACCTTTTTTACAATATCCCTGCCCGCAGAAACTTTTTGAAATCTAATAATGTAGAACTCAGACATATTATAGATGAATTTGAGCGAGTAGCGCTGGCACACCCTCAGGTGCATTTTACCTTTACCAATAATGACAGTGAATTGTTTGACCTACCTCCTGCTCCGCTTCGTCAGCGAATAGTGCATGTATTTGGAAGTAAGTTTAACGAAAAGCTAGTACCCGTAGAGGAAAAAACGCCCATCTTACATTTGTCAGGCTTTATCTGCAAACCCGAATTTTCTAAAAAAACCCGAGGCGAGCAGTTCTTTTTTGCCAACAATAGGTACATCCGAAATCATTATCTACACCGTGCAGTTTGTCATGCGTTCGAAGGTTTAATTCAGGATTCGTACCATCCTTCGTATTTTTTGTTTTTAGAGATAGATCCGGCCAAGATTGATGTAAATATTCATCCCACAAAAACAGAAATAAAATTTGATGATGAAAGAGCTATACACACTATTATTCGTACCGCGGTAAAACACGCTTTGGGCCAATATAATATAGCGCCTTCGCTCGATTTTGATTCGAATGTAGACTTTGTGCCTGTAATGAAAAAAGGGCAAGTGATAAACCCACCAGGAATAACCATCAACCCCAATTTTAACCCATTTGACACGCCTGCTCAAAGTGGGGCAAGTGTAGGAAAAGCAAGGCCTTATTTGGACAAGAGCACTGGCGTGCAAACCAATATGCGCAATACCCGCGATTGGGAAAAATTATATGAAGATTTACCCGATCTCAACTCGGAGATTCCATCTCAACAGAGCCTGGAAATGGGCGCTTTGCCTAAAAACAACAAAATATATGGTCAGATTGGCAGAAAGTATGTGTATACCAATCATGGTGATGGACTAATTCTTATTCATCAGCATAGAGCTCATGAGCGCATACTTTTTGAACGATTGCTCCAATCTCTTGAAAACAAGAATATTCCGAGTCAGCAATTGCTATTTCCTCAAAACATTAGTTTTAGCCCGACCGACTTTGAATTGATAAAACAGCTACTGCCAATGCTTCGGGAAATGGGCTTTGATTTAGACGAATTTGGCAAAAATGAAATAGTTATCAACGGTATTCCATTGCATTTGGAGCTCAATCGCCTCAATGAACTTATGGAACAGCTTTTGGAAGACGACAAGGACTTTAAAACCAAGAGTAAAAATCATTCGCACGAAAGCCTGGCAAGGGCTATAGCCCGATCATCGAGTATTAAAACTGGAAACAAGCTAAGTGTTGATGAAATGCAAAAACTGGTAGATGAGCTCTTTGCATGCCAGCAACCTTATATGGGTATAAATAATAAACCCATAATCGTAAACTTGAATATAGAAGACATCGAAAAATCATTTCATTAATGTATCAAAGACCTACCAGCTTTAAGCTATTACCAGATGTTATAAAAAATCTCCTCATTATCAACGGCCTTTTTTTCATGGCCACTATTGTACTGGGTAGTTCCAATAATCTGGATTTAATAAGCTCTTTAGGGCTCTACCTGCCTGGTTCGCCAGATTTTAGGCCCTATCAAATTCTTACGCATATGTTTATGCATGGCAATTTGACCCATATATTCTTCAATATGTTTGCCTTGTGGATGTTTGGGTATAACCTAGAAAATGTATGGGGCAGCAAACGCTTCCTTATGTATTACATGCTCACCGGCCTTGGTGCGGCAGTTATTCACTTAGGTGTTAGTTATTGGGAAGCCATGCAACTTCAAGAAGTGCTGGTTAATGCTGGTTTTACACAATCTGATTTACAACGCTTGATAGAAACAGGATCGTGGAGCGATAGTTTTAATGTTAGCAGAGATGTTATTGAGCAATATTATCGCAAGTACACCACGCCTACAGTAGGGGCATCAGGAGCCGTATTTGGTATCTTATTAGCTTTCGGTATGATGTACCCAAATCAATACGTATATCTTTATTTTGCAATTCCTATCAAGGTAAAATACTTTGTGGCGGGCTACGCTGCTCTAGAGTTGTACAATGGTATTGCCAACGACCCTGCCAGCAACATTGCGCACTTTGCACACCTCGGTGGAATGCTTATTGGTTTTATTATTATCAAATACTGGAAAAAGAAAGGGGAGTTTTATTAGAAGATGG
>JAUICR010000335.1 GCA_030427785.1 Bacteroidia bacterium
ATTATTACCATTATGACGTATTCCATAGTAACCACCAATTATTTCGTTGTTCTCAAGTAGGTTATAATTACCATTATCACCATAGCTGGTAGCAGAAGTAGCACTATTACTAAAAACAACATTGGTCACTAAGGATGTGGTTACACTTTGATTCACCTCTATTCTACAGTTGCGAATTGTGTTGTGATCTGCTCCATTCATAAAATGTAATCCAAACTGACTGTTGGTAGCATAACCCAAAATATTTAAGGAATCAATGGTTATATAATCGGCTCCATCTAGCATTACAATGGCGTAGTTACCGCCAGAGCCTGAATCGATAAGTGACTCTCCATTTCCATTAATGGTAATCGTATTAACCGATGATACTCCTGTAATGGTTTGAAGGGTCAATTTTTCAACATAAGGCCCCGTTCCTGGAGCTACATTTACTGTTACTGCTCCACTTACTCCACAGGTATTCAAAGCTGTTTGTAGTTCATTAAATGAACTCAAATTAGTGGCAGAACTCGGAAGTGATTGATTTAAGGTATAGGTTCCAGACATAGAATTTACACACAAGGTGGTTACATTCACTGGCCCTACCCAAAAACTCTTATCTGTAGCTCCACAGGAGTCGCGAACATAAATATCATAATTTGTAGCAGGTGATAATCCACTTAAAACAAAGTTTGTATTACTCTTTGCAGCCACCTTGGTTCCTGTACCTACGGTATAGCCTAAGGCGCCATATTCTACTTGCCAGTTCAGGGCTCCTCCACTTGTCCAGCTCAAAGTAGCGGATGAGGATGTAGATGCAGAGCTGCTCAAGTTACTAGGCTCAGGGCAAGTTGGCTGATTTGCCACTCTTACATCATCTATCGCAATATCATTATAAAAAGCTGTAGTAGATGTAGTAGTATTAATATCAAACCTCACCAAACACTTACCTGTAATGGTATACGATGTAAGGTTTACCACAACCTTTGTCCAGTTCGTTAAATTTCCAGAATGGACATATACGCTGTCATGCCACGTAGATCCATCGTAAAAATCTACCCTAAAAGTGTTGTAACCACTACTTGCATACGTCAAGTTATAACTGCTTAAATAAAAGGTAAGCTCTGGATTGGTAAGGGCCGACATATTGATAGAATCGGTTACCAGCGGAGCCGATGCATTGGTAGACCCACTACCGTCTAACCATGCATAGGTGCTATTAGGTTGGCCGGTATGATCGGTTATAGATGCTGCATCATAGCCCATGGTGCCTCCAAATTTCCAAGGGTCTGTTGTATTATTGGTCCATCCTGATGGAATACTTGTGGAATTAAACGACTCGAGAAAGGGAGCGGTTAATTGCCCGTACGAAAGCGTCCAGCATGCCAGCATACCGAACATTAGTAATGTTCTTTTCATAATGAGTTAGTAATAATGTTAATTGTGTAAAACGGCTATGAATATACTAATTATTCAAATACCGTGTAAATATTTCTTTACACCATTATAAACTAACCTACTACATTCTAACTTTTAATTCGCTCTAAAAAGCCAATATCAGAATTTAGCTACTCCCATTGAGATACTTTGCCAATATGCATTAAAGCGTCTCCCATATTTACTACAGGATAATTGTTTAATCCAATCACTACTCCCTTAAAAGGTGCATTTACTTTTTTCTCAAATTGACCGTAAGGTCCTGTGATATATCCTATGAGTTGATTTTTTTCTACACTCGATCCGTTTCTCACCATGGCATGGTGCAGACCTGCATATTTTGACCTTACCCACTGCGACTCTTCAATAAAAACTGGTGCCTGCTCTATTTCTGGAGCTTCGTCTTTCATACCCAAGTGTTTCATCACTCTGAGCGCACCGTTAATACCAGCATCAATAGCTCCCTTTCTCAATCGTAAGGTTTCACCACCTTCAAACACGATAATGGGCTTTTGTGCCTTTGCTGCAGTTTTGCGCAATGATTTATCGCGATAGGGCGATTTAATTATTAGAGGTGCTCCAAATATCTCTGCAAGCACTCTTTCTTCAGGAAAATCAAATGCGCTGCGCACTTGCGGATAATTATTCCGGCTAGCTCCTCCTGTATGAAAATCTAAACCAAAATCAATCTGTGGCAATACTTCAGTTGTAAAAAAGTGGGCCACTCTACTAGCCAGTGATCCTGTTTTTGAGC
>JAUICR010000336.1 GCA_030427785.1 Bacteroidia bacterium
CTTAGAGGCCAAACTAAGAAGTCAATTAATGCTCTCTAACGATGTAAGTGTAACTGTTTGCGGTTTTATAGACCGCATAGACCGCGTGGGGAATACCGTGCGGCTTATTGATTATAAAACGGGGGGTGTTGAAAACAAAGACATTACTATAGATGATTTTGAAGATTTGAGGCAACCAAAGGATAAAAACAAGTCTTTACAATTACTGCTATATGCTTGGTTGTACTTCAATGAGCATCCCGAGGTTAACGAATTAGAAACAGCCATCATCAGTTTGCGCAAGCCATCAAGTTGGCTTATGAAGCTAAAACTGTTCAAAAAATCGAGTGTGAGTAGAGACGAGATGCCCGAGTTTGAAAAAACTTTAACATCTCTGATTGAAGAAATTATGGATGAATCCATTCCTTTTTCTAAAAAGCTATTAACTTTGGAATCAGATGACTAGACTTTTAACCATATTAAGTATTCTGCTAAGCCTTACGGCTTTTGCGGATCCGCATGGCGATAAATCTCCGTTATCGTTCTCAGGAGTAATAACGGATGAGAGCAGTAAGCCCGTAAGTGGTGCCATTATCAATATCGAAAAAAACGGTCAGGTTATTCAATCTACCAAGTCGGATATCAATGGTAATTTTAGCATAAAGATGGAGGGCTATATCTCGAGAGTAGATGAATTGCGAATTACAGTTAATAAAAAAGGATACAAGCGCGTAAGTATTCCTCCTGTAGAACTCAAGGTAGAAGATCTTCAACTTCAAATCTTGCGCTATACCCCCATCCCTATTATCAAGCCCATAGGTGGCGGCCCTGCCCTATCTATTTAATTTCATGATTATACTTTCTGATATTAATGAGGCCGCAGAACGGCTTTTGGGACACGTACACACTACACCTATTCTTACCAGTAAATACTTCAATCTCCTTAGTGGTGCTGAGTTATTTTTCAAGTGCGAAAATTTTCAAAAGACAGGTTCTTTTAAAGCCCGTGGGGCCCTTAATTCTGTTTTGAACCTAAATGCTACACAGCGCAAAAATGGCGTAACCACCCATTCTTCTGGCAATCATGGGCAGGCATTGGCATGGGCTGCCGCTCAGCAAAATGTGAAAGCTTATATAGTAATGCCCAAAAATTCTCCTCAGGTAAAAGTGGATGCCGTAAAGGGATATGGTGCTCAGATTATTTTTTGTGAAAACACATTGCAGGCGAGAGAAGACAGCTTAGCCCAAGTAATGGAAAATACTAAAGCCACGTTTTGCCCACCCTACAATTATAAACCTACGATAGAGGGTCAAGCAACTTGCGCTTATGAGATTTTTGAAGACATAAACGAATTAGAATTTCTACTTACTCCAGTAGGTGGAGGTGGATTGTTGGCAGGTTCTGCTTTAAGTGCGCATTATTTTTCGCCCAACACCCAGGTAATTGGTTGTGAACCTGAATTGGCAAAAGATGCTTTTCTTTCATTTAAGACAGGTACACTTCAGCCACCCCTGCCACCCGTCACCATAGCTGATGGTTTACGAACTTCTTTAGGACCTATCAATTTTGGATACATTCAAAATCATGTTTCTGATATTTTGCTTTGCAGCGAAGAGGAAATCAAAAATACTCAGAGGCTAATATGGCAACGAATGAAGATAATTGTAGAACCCTCTTCGGCTGTTCCACTGGCTTGTGTCCTCAAAAACCCAAAACCTTTTGTGGGCAAAAAAGTGGGGATTGTTTTAAGTGGTGGGAATGTTGATATTTAATCCATACGTTTCTATTTATTATTTTTGTACGTATAGATAATTATGGATTCTAAACTCACATTAAAACTAGACAAGGAGATTATTGAAAAGGCCAAGGCTTATGCCGCTGGTCAAAACCGTAGTTTATCCCGAATTATTGAAGCCTATCTAAAATCGCTTGTAAAAAAAGGAACTTCAGAAAATGTGTTGGAAATAAGTCCTTATGTAAAAAGTATGAGATCAGGAATATCAGTTCCTCTTGACGCAGA
Organism: Bacteroidia bacterium; assembly: GCA_030427785.1. Taxonomy (GTDB): domain Bacteria; phylum Bacteroidota; class Bacteroidia; order Flavobacteriales; family Schleiferiaceae; genus Owenweeksia. The sequence continues at coordinate 2,001 of JAUICR010000336.1, forward strand.
GGTTAATGATGATCGCCAAGAATACTTGAGCAAAAAACACGACTAATGATGCGCGTATTTCTAGATACTAATGTGGTGCTAGATTTACTTGGCGAGCGCCATCCCTTTTACACTCATGCCGCGCAAATCGCTACGTTAGTTGACAAGAAACAACTCGCTATT
>JAUICR010000115.1 GCA_030427785.1 Bacteroidia bacterium
CAGGCGCTCGGGTGTTTTGGTGATAGAGGATGAAACGGAACTTGATAATCTTGTTGCTCAAAACAAACTACAACTAGTGGAAGAAGGTGTGGGCTATACACTAGAGGATATGACCCATAGCTATACGTACCTCACACCACATGCCAAGCGTGTGCTCGAAAAAATTGGCCTTAGCTTTTACACCTACTCGGGCGATAGCAGCACCATTACTATTACATCCTTAACCCGTACAGAAGAAACACAGAAAAGGCTGCGCAAATCCAATAGAAATGCCACCAAAGAAGAAAGCACACACACACGTGGGGTGAGTTTTGATATTTCATACATCCGCTACAATGGGAAGAAAGATTGGAACTATGAATTAACCCAAGTGCTGGAGGGAATTCTGGCCGCTATGCAGGCCAGTGATGAGATTTATGTGATAAAGGAACGTAAGCAAAACTGTTTTCACATCACCACAAGAAAGTAGGAGAGGGCATCTGTTATTCCTTTTAATCAAGATTCGCTCCATGAAGAAATCCTCAGAATCTGAGGTGGTAACGGTTAAATAAGCACTGTAGATAGCTTGGGTTTATTTATTGTTACCAACTGTTTTTTAATTTTTCCAAGTCCTGCTTTCCAATTATTGTCATGATTTCGACAGTATTGTTTTCAATTTTAAAGTAAATACTATCAGACCCTGAAACGCATCTACGATATCTTTAGCACCAAGTCATCTTGTTTTACCATGGTATTAGGATTAAGCTCTACATGCCTTACTTCCCCATCAGCCGGTGCTACTACGGTGCTTTCCATTTTCATGGCTTCTATTACAAATAGGGGGTCATTCTTCTTCACCTTCTGTCCGGGTTCTACCAATATCTCTATCAGCTTACCTTGTAGTGGTGCGCCTATGTCGCCTTCTTTTTCGGCCTTAGCGTTGGTTACTATTTCTATCCCCAGGTTTTCGTCCTTTATGTCTACATGGCGGTTTTGGCCATTTAGCTTAAAGTACACTTGGCGCATTCCGTTTTCATCGGCTGCTGTTACATTCAAAAAGCGGATGATAATGGTTTTGCCGGGAGCAATGTCTACCAGCACCTCTTGGTTTTGTTTCATACCATAAAAGAATGCCAGAGTAGGAATGCGCCATACCTCGCCATTCTCATTATTAAAATCGTGGTAATCTTTAAAAACCTTAGGATACAGTTTGTAGCTTAAGAAATCGAGGAAATTGCGATGGATGCCAAACTCCTCCTGGAAGTCTTCAAATTCTTTGTCAAAATCTACCGGAGCCATATGGGCATTGGGTCTATCGTCAAATCCCTTTTCGCCTTTTAGCACTATTTTTCGTAGCTCTTCAGGAAATCCGCCATGTGGCTGACCAATGTCTCCTTTAAAGAGCCCAATCACCGAATCAGGAAAAGCAAAATCTTGCCCTTTTTGCAAAATGTCTTCACGGGTATAGCCATTGGTGGTCATAAACATGGCCATGTCTCCTACTATCTTACTACTAGGCGTCACCTTCACGATGTCGCCCATCAGGTCGTTAGCAACCTTATAGTTGCGTTTTATTTCTTCAAATTTATCTTCGATACCCAGGCCGCGTGCCTGCGGTCTTAGGTTTGAGTATTGCCCTCCGGGTATTTCATGATGGTATACCTGCGCGGTACCGGCTTTCAATTCTGATTCGAAAGGATAATACCATTCGCGCACATCTTCCCAGTAATTTGAAAACTCGTTGAGTTTATCCAAATTCATTCTTTGGTTTCGAGGATGGTTATTCATCATCGCCACTATAGAGTTGAAATTGGGCTGAGAGGTAAGTCCACTCATCGAGCTCAAAGCTACATCCACTACATCCACTCCGGCATCTATCGCCTTGAGGTATGTGGCCACCTGAATACCCGCAGTATCATGGGTATGTAAGTGGATAGGGATATCAATTACTTTGCGCAATTCGGTTATCAGCGTTTCGGCTGCAAATGGTTTTAGCAGGCCAGTCATATCTTTTATACCCAGTATATGAGCGCCCATATCTTCTATTTGGCGGCCCATGTCCAGGTAGTACTGCAAGTCGTACTTTGTTTTTTTAGGATCCGAAATATCTCCGGTATAGCAAAGGCAAACTTCTGCCAAGGCATTGGTGCGTTCACGCACGGCTGTGGTAGAAACTTTTAGAGATTCTACCCAATTAAGCGAATCAAAAATTCGGAAAACATCAATGCCGTTCTCCCATGATTTTTCGATAAACATTTCTACTAAATTATCGGGGTAGGCGGTATAGCCCACAGCATTAGACGCCCGTAGCAGCATTTGTGTAAGCACATTGGGCATGGCTTCGCGCAGTAGTTGTAGTCGCATCCATGGGTCTTCTTTTAAGAAGCGCATGCATACATCAAAGGTTGCTCCACCCCATATTTCCATCGAAAACATTTCGGGATGATTCTTAGCAAAGCTTTCGGCTACTGCTAGCATATCCTTGGTTCGCACGCGGGTTGCCAATAGCGATTGGTGTGCATCGCGCAAAGTGGTATCGGTATAGAGAATTTGTTTTTGCTCGCGCACCCATTTCGAGAATTTCTCTGGCCCCAGTTCGGTCAGCAAATTTTTGGAGCCGGGAGTATGAGCACTATGCCTGTCGTAGGCCGGTATTTTAGGAAAGCGAAAAGTCTTATTAGGATCAATATACTTTACATCAGGGTTTCCATTTACTATTACATCGGCCAGGTAATTTAAAGAGCGGGTGCCGCGGTCATGCGATCGTGCAAAGTGCATCAGCTCGGGATGTTCCTGTATAAATCCTACTCGCTGAGCTCCTGATTTAAACTCGGGATGGGCAATTACATTTCGCAAAAACTGGATATTGTGATGTACACCTCTTATTCTGAATTCGCGCAAAGCACGTTCTAACCTTTCGCTGGCGCCATGCAGGGTACGGCCCCAAGCCGATACCTTTACCAGCATCGAATCAAAAAATGGTGAAACCGTAACTCCGGGGTAGGAGCTTCCTTCGTCCAGGCGTATTCCCATACCAGCCGCATTTCTATAGGCTATTATGGTTCCATAATCGGGTTTAAAATCTTCTTCGGGGTTTTCGGTGGTAATTCTACATTGTATAGCAAAGCCGTTAATCTTTACATCTCCTTGGCTGCGAATAAAAATAGCGGGGTCAGAAAGCATCTTTCCATCGGCAATATGAATTTGTGAGCGCACAATGTCAATGCCCGTTACTTCTTCGGTAATGGTATGTTCTACCTGAATTCTTGGATTCACTTCGATAAAAAAGATGTTCTCATTTTTATCTACCAAAAACTCTACGGTACCTGCATTGGAGTATCCCACTTCTTTTCCTATAGCAATGGCATACTCATACAATTTGTTTCGGGTGGCTTTTCGTAGCCCGGTACTAGGCGCTACTTCTACCACTTTTTGAAATCTACGTTGTACCGAGCAATCGCGTTCGAATAAATGAACCAGGCTATTGTAATTATCTCCCAGCAATTGCACTTCTATATGCTTGGGGTTGTCTACATATTTTTCTATAAATACCGATCCGTTGCCAAAGGCTTTGAGTGCTTCATTGCTGGCTTCTTTGTAGGCTGGCCCTAGCAATGTCAAACTTTTTACTACGCGCATTCCGCGTCCGCCACCACCGGCAGCAGCTTTTAGAATTACCGGAAAACCAATGCGCACAGCTTCAGCTTCCGCTTCTTCTACTGTTTTTAAATCCTTAGAATCTTCTATTACAGGAACATTGGCAGCACGTGCCACCTCCTTGGCCATGATCTTATCGCCCAATCGTTCCATTACCTCGGGCTCTGGTCCTATAAAAATGATACCCTCCTTGCGGCAACGTTTAGCAAATTCCACATTTTCGGAAAGAAAACCATAACCAGGGTGAATGGCATCCACCTTTTTCTTTTTGGCGGTGCTTATTATTTCGTCAATATCTAAGTAGGGTTTTAGGGGCTCTTCGTCAGTTCCTATCTGATAGGCCTCATCTGCCTTGTATCGGTGTAGCGAGTAGCGGTCTTCAAAAGTGTAAATAGCAATGGTGCGGATATTAAGCTCGGATGCTGCTCGGAAAACACGAATAGCAATTTCTCCTCGGTTTGCTACTAGTAATCTCTTAATGTTTTTCATGACTGGTTGGAGTTTTTTTGGAGTGTGTGAATTGTGTTAACAGTTCGATATGGTTGAGAACGAGTAATGTACAATTTATTCTCAATGAAAGTTACTTAGCTGATAATAGGCCTTGCTAATCTATTTAGCTTTGAAATTCAAAAAATTAGACATGACGATTATCATACGTGACTCTGTGCATGGTTTGTAGTTTTGTTTCAAATTTTTCCTAAAACCTCCTTTTTGGCCTAATAAATTTGCCCTATGCGGCAATTTTTAGAACATTGAAATACTTAAAAAGCAGGTTAAATTTGCACCATACAAAATTAGATGAGGATGAACGTAGAACAGCTATATACTGGATGCCTGGCAGAGGCCGCTTATTATATTGAATCAAAGGGTGAGGTAGCCATTATTGACCCCATAAGAGATACTGAAGCGTATCTGACCAAAGCCAAAGAAAATGGCCATACCATAAAGTATGTGCTCGAAACGCATTTCCATGCAGATTTTGTTTCAGGACATTTGGAATTGGCAAATCAAACCGGAGCAACCATAGTATATGGCCCGAATGCCAATCCTGATTTTGAATTTTATCAAGCAAAAGATGGTGAAGAGTTGCAGCTAGGTGATGTTAAGATAAAAGTACTTCACACGCCAGGCCACACTATGGAAAGTACCTCGTACTTATTGCTGGATGAGCAAGGAAAAGAAACAGCATTGTTCTCGGGAGATACGCTTTTTATAGGCGATGTTGGCCGGCCAGATTTGGCTGTAAAAACCGATTTGACCGTAGAGGATTTGGCTAAACACTTGTTTCATTCTCTGCGCACCAAAATAATGACATTGCCTAATGATGTAGTAGTGTACCCTGCACATGGGCAAGGAAGCGCTTGTGGTAAGAATCTTAGCAGCGAGCGATTTGATACCCTGGGAAATCAAAAGAAATTCAATTATGCCTTAAGGGCAGATATGACCGAAGATGAGTTTGTAAAAGAAGTAACTGACGGACTAAGTGTGGCGCCCGGTTATTTCCCCAAGAATGTAGCTTTGAATAGAAGCGGCTATCTTTTTTTGGATGACATTCAGGAAAAAGGAAAACGCGCCTTTTCGCCAGCGGCATTTATGGAGGCTATGAAAGCCCCCGGAGCTATAGTGCTAGACACACGCAGCCCAGGTGAATTTACCCAAGGGCATGTTCCCCAGTCTATTTTTGTAGGTATTGATGGTGGCTTCGCACCGTGGGTAGCCACAGTTATTACCGAATTAACCACTCCATTGCTTTTGGTGTGTGACGAAGAAAGGGTAGAGGAGATAATTACGCGCCTCTCTCGAGTTGGGTTTGACAATCCACTGGGGTATTTGGAAGGAGGAATGGATGCCTGGAAAAATGCAAATATGGAAGTTGCTACCATGGATGAGGTAGATGCCACAGAATTGGAAAGCAATTTTGAAACCTGGAAGACGGATATTGTAGATGTGCGAAAGCCGGGCGAGTATGATAGCGCACACTTGGTGGGTGTACCTAATTTGCCCTTAGATGAAATAAGTATTAACCTAAAGGAATATAAGCCTGAAGCCAAGTATTATTTGCATTGTGCAGGAGGATATCGCTCGGTAATTGCTGGCTCAATATTGCAACGCAATGGCGTTCAAAAAGTAGTAAACGTAAAAGGAGGGTTTGGTGCTATTAAGAAAACCAAACTTCCCATAGAAGAAGTGGCCTGTCAGGGTTAACTAGGCGTAGATATAGGATATTAGGAGAGGGATGTCTTTTATTAGACATCCTTTTTTTGTATTAATATCAAGGCCGTAATTGGTTTATTTTTATATTTTTAAAACTTGAGATTAGCGATTCTACTTACTCTTAGCCCACCAAGCCTTATAGAATATAGCGTTGCCTTACTCTTGATATTATATTACCTTAATGGATAGTAGAAACGCCATAGATTTTATACTCGGTCGATTGGAGAAGGAACTGCCTCAGGAACTTTTCTATCATTCTGTAAAACATACACAGGATGTGATATTGCGGGCACAAAAACTAGCGGTAAAAGAAGGCCTGTCTGAAATGGATATGGATTTGCTGCTAACAGCCGCGGCTTATCATGACTCAGGCTTTTTGGATACCTATCAAGATCATGAAATGAGAAGCTGTGAGTTGGCCGCAGAAATTCTCCCGGGATTTGGATTCAACGCTAGCCAAATTCAACAAATAGAAGACATGATAATGGCTACACGATTGCCTCAAAGCCCTTCCAATCAAATTGAGGAGATATTGTGTGATGCCGATCTTTATTACCTGGGAGGCCCTCTGTACGATATGATTTCTAATTTGCTGTACAAAGAGATATTGGCCCGAGGTATAGACGAAAACGAAGATCAGTGGCTCAATCATCAAATTCAGTTTTTAGAAAATCATAGCTATTGGACGGACAATTGCCGAGACAAGCTGGAACATGGTAAGCAGGCAAACCTGCTGAGGCTCAAAAAGGAATTAAAGATTTTACAAAAGGATAGAGGCTAGAGTTTTCCAAGTGCTTGCCTTTTTATCTTGTGCTTTAAGTGTTGGTTTTGAGGGATTGAATAAGCGCGAAATGAAATGGCGCTGAAGCCAAGAAAATATCTGTTTTCAGGATTTATCATGCATTAAAGCGGTACAGAAATTGAAACTACTTCTGTGCTAATTCTTCTGTTCTTATTTATGTGTTTGTTAAACTTGCATACTCAAAAACTCTAGGCCATTTTATTAAAAGCTTGCACATATCTTTTTCTACTAAGCTTGATTTTATTTCAATCGTCCGGGCTATTTATTACCCACGAGGCTAGGGTATGGGCCGCTCGAAAAGAAATGAAGCAGGTGCTGAAGTCTGAGGTGGCTATTGAGGATCAAATAGTATTGACCATAAGCACGGCTGAACAGCAAAACACGGATGTTTTCATTTGGAAGCATAGCAAGGAGTTTTGGTACCGAGGAGAAATGTATGATATCTTAGAAGTGCTGACTACGGGCGAAATCAATACCTACCGGTGTATCCATGACGTTAAAGAGTCCGGAATTTTTAAACAGCTGGATTTCTTGGTTAGCAATTTTCTCAAATCCAATTCGGATGAAAAGAAGCGATCAGAATTTATTTCAAGCTTTTTTCACAAAGTGTACTTGAAGAGCGAAATGCAATTTAGCAGCTATATGCCTACTGGCTATATCGCTACTTTTCAATATCACAGGGCTGATTCGGGCCCTCATTTACCTGCCCATTTTAGGCCGCCTAGTGTATCTAATTTTCTGACATAGTTATTGATAGACCGCGTGTCTATGATTTTTAGATTCATTAATTTTTAATACTAAACTTTCATGAAGAAATTCATAATAGGTTTTTTATGTCTGTTTGTGTTTGATGCCCATAGCCAGGTGCTGCGGGTGATTGACCATACAGACCTCAGGCCATTGGAGGGCGTAATGCTTTTGGATAATTTAAATAATATGGCCTTAACGGATGCTCGGGGAAGAGTATCGGTTGATATTTTTAAAAACTCAGAATTAATCACTTTTAGCCATTTGGGCTATAATGCCGTGGCAGCATCTTACAAGCAACTGCAAGATTCGGCATTTGTGCTGCACCTTACGCCCAACAAAATATCGCTGGACGAGGCAGTGGTGCGTAGCAAGCGATGGGACCAATACAATGTGGTGGTATCTAATAAGGTGGTGGCGCTAGGGCGCAAGGAGATAGAACTGCAAAACCCTCAAACGGCCGCAGATTTATTAGGGTTTTCGGATCAAGTATTTGTTCAAAAAAGTCAGCTGGGAGGCGGAAGCCCGATGATACGGGGTTTTTCTACCAATAGGTTGCTAATATCTGTAGATGGTGTGCGTATGAATACCGCAATTTTTAGAAGTGGAAACTTGCAGAATATTATTTCTATTGACCCCAATGTGGTGGAAACTTCAGAGGTGATTTTTGGTCCAGGTTCTGTTATTTACGGAAGTGATGCAATAGGCGGTGTTATGAGTTTTTATACCACCGAGCCCAGCTTTTCATTAGAAAATGAAATGGCGGTAGATGGTAATGCCTTAACCAGGTATTCCAGCGCCAATAGTGAAATGACGGGGCATTTTGATATTAACTTAGGCTGGAAAAAGTGGGCGGCTGTTACAAGCTTTACTTATTCTGATTTTGATGACCTAAAGATGGGCAGCTTTGGCCCTGACGATTATTTGGTGCCCTATTATGTGCAGCGCGTAGATACACAGGATGTGGTGGTAACCAACCCTGATCCGCAGGTGCAGGTGCCAACAGGGTACAGCCAATACAATCTGATGCAAAAAATTCGCTTTAAGCCAAATAATGCCTGGGATTTTAATTATGCTTATCACTATTCTACCACTTCAAACTATGGCCGATTTGACAGGCATAGGAGGGTTCGAAACGGAAAGCCCAGATATGGTGAGTGGTACTATGGCCCTCAAGTGTGGGCTATGCATAATGTGGGCATATCACATGCCGAAAAGACCAAGTTTTTTGATAATGTGAATCTCCAATTGGCCTATCAGCATTTTGAGGAAAGCCGAAATTCCCGAAACTTCAATTCGCCTGACCTGGAGATGAACGAGGAGCAGGTGGATGCTTATTCAGCAAACCTTGATTTTGAAAAAGGTGCCGAAACCAAGAATAGATTCTTTTATGGTGTAGAGTATATTTTCAATAAGGTGCATTCTACGGGTATGTCAAAAAACATTGATACCGAAGATATGACGCCCATAGCTACACGCTATCCCGATGGTTCTACCTGGGCTTCGTATGCAGCGTATATGAGTTATGAGTATGCTCCAAGTTCTTTGTTTTCGTTACAAGCGGGGCTTAGGTACAATGGCTTTGCTTTACGCGCCTCTTTTGATGATGCCATCAATCCTATGCCCTTTGAAGATGCTGATATTAATACAGGGGCATTGTCCGGTAGTCTTGGGGCGGTGTATCACGCCAGCTCCAGTATGAAGGTAAGGGCTAATATTAGCACAGGCTTTAGAGCCCCCAATATTGATGATATTGGGAAGCTCTACGAATCGGTAGATGGTGCTGTGGTGGTGCCCAACCCTGATTTGGCTTCTGAGTATGCCTATAATTTTGAGGTGGGTATTGCTAAGATTTTTGGCAAAAGATTGAAAATAGATCTTACGGCTTTTTACACCATTTTGGATGATGCACAATTGCGCCAGCCTTATACCATCAATGGCATGGACAGTATGATGTACGAAGGTGAGCTTAGTCAATTGTTAGCTATTCAAAACGCAGCCCGGGCCACCGTGTATGGCCTACAGATGGGACTTGATTTGAATATGGGAGGAGGCTTTGGTTTATCTTCTTTTTACAACATTCAGCATGGCGAAGAAAAACTGGTAGGTGGCGGTACCGACCCTATGCGTCATGCTGCCCCTGCCTTTGGAGCTACACATATTACTTTTACCCAGCACAAGCTTATGCTTGATTGGTATATAAAGTACAGCGCTGAGGTAAGTAATGAGGACTTAGCTTCTTCGGAGCAAGGAAAGACGGAGATTTATGCCAAAGACCAAAATGGTAATCCGTATTCACCTTCCTGGTACACCTTCAATTTTAAGGCGGTGTACCAATTGACGGATATGCTAAATCTTACAGCGGGTATCGAGAATATTACCGATCAAAGGTATTTGCCCTATTCATCAGGAATAGTAGCACCGGGTAGAAATATGGTGATAGGTGTTCGTGCTCAGTTTTAATAAGAAGGCTAGCCAAGAACTATTGGCAGCATAAGGAGATGTAAAACAAATGACAGCCGTTTATTCTACGTATTGGTTGGATTTCAATGATACATTGAAAGATAGAATGCGGCTGTCATTTTATTGTTAGCAGATTATTGCTGCATTTTCAGATTGTAATCGGCCGAGTGTTTTCCTGATCCGTACACGGCAAAAAAGATACACAGAGCCGTGATAAGTACCGAAGATAATAAATTGCTAACGCTCATTTCTCCGATAAAATTCACAAGAATTGCTCCTATCAAAATAGGAAGCTGGGCAATAACGGCCCACCTTGTAAGCAACCCAAAGAAAATAAGAATACCGCCTATTAGGTGCGCTGGTGCTACGTAATGAATGAGTAGCATAAAGCCTCCAAATCCTTGTAGGGGCTCCGCTTGTTGAATCAAATATTGGCTATCGCCAATAAATAGAATGCCTTTAAGAAATAGAAAAATTCCCAAACCGATTCGTAGTAAATCAAGAGGGTAATAGGTATGGGCATTGGCCCATTTGTTTAATGTTTTGATGGTTCCCATGGCAAAAGTATTTTGAGATAAAGAAGGTAAGTAAAATACTTGAGCCTGTCAATAGCAGGAGATTAGACTATAAAGAGGGCTTAATTTATGGTATAAATGATGGAGTATTTAAAGGCCCAGTTATCTTGCTCTACCGGAAATTTATTAGGGCCATATCTGTAAAATACCCCACCTCCAAAGCCTAGGTAGCCTACTTTTAAAAATGAAATGTGTATGATATTTGAAAGTACTAATCCCGACTCGAAGAAACCATCTTCCAAGGTTTTGAAATCTATATTGCGGTGTAAACGTGGATTGTTTAAAGTACCATAACTCATAGCATGAAAGAAGTTGACTTCAGGGCTAAACCAATTGGTGCGAAATAGCAATGGGCCAAAATTGTGGTTGAGGTACAGTGAGGCGTACTTATCCGAAAAGAACTCGTTGTAGCGCATGGTTTGAAAAGTATTCTTGTTTACAATAGAAACCTTAGCGCCATAGCT
>JAUICR010000116.1 GCA_030427785.1 Bacteroidia bacterium
TGCAGAATTCAGCATGGCCAGTATGACGGACATCGTTTTTCTGTTGCTTATATTTTTTATGATTGCTTCCACCCTGGTTACAAGCTCAGCATTGGACTTACAGCTGCCAAGCAGTAAAAAAGCAACCGTAAAAAAACCTACTATCACAGTAAATATCTCTCCAGACATTCGATTCTCTGTTGGTAAAACTTTGGTTTCTGAAAATAGTTTGGAAGGTTTAATATTAAGTGAAACAAAAGGCGACCCAGAAGCAGTAGTGATGCTAAGGGCAGACAAATCTGTACCTTACGAAAAAATAGTACTGGTAATGGATATTGCTTATCGCAATAAGCTCAAAATGATAGCTGCTACCGACCCAAAATAATAGTAATGAAAGAAATATGGAATGATAAAGACCGAAGGAAGGGGCTTATAGGCACCCTAGTTTTTCATGCCATATTGTTACTGTTGTTTCTATTTGTAGGCCTTACCTATCTCGATCCAAAACCTGAAGACGGAATCGTTATCAACTTTGGTAATTCGGAAACCGGAATGGGCGATGAGGCCGATGGTGCTCAATCTGCAATTTCAGAACCTACACCACAAACTCAAACCTCAGACCCCGTAGAAACCACTTCTCCTGATGAAAATGACGTATTAACACAGGACGTGATTGAAGCCCCAAGTGTAGACACGAAAAAGAGCAACAAACCAAAAACTGAGGAAAAACCCAAAGTGGTAGAACCTGCTAAGCCCAAGCCCAGCAGCGAATTGGAAAAAATGCTTCAAAGCGTAAAGAGTTCGAAAAGTGGTGGTGAAGGTGAGAAAGAAGGCGAAGGAGATCAGGGCGACCCTGATGGAGACCCTAATAGCAAGAGCCGCGTAGGTGATGGTGGCGGAGGAAATGGAGGTAGTGGAAACTATCAACTTGGCGGACGCCAGGCCTTAAGCAAACCCAGACCCGATTATCCATGTACCGACCAGGGTAGAGTGGTGGTAAAAATTTATGTAAATCAAGACGGAAAAGTAACAGCAGCGGTGCCAGGTGAACGAATTCCGCAGGGCGCTAGTACAACTACAGCTAGTAGCTGCTTGTACGATCAAGCAAAGGCCGCAGCCATGCGTACTACCTGGCAGCCCGATAGCGATGCCCCAAATCCACAAATCGGTTACATAGTTTACAACTTTATAAAGCAATAAAATGACGTATCAGGAGTGCCTCAATTGGCTCTTCACGCAGCTACCCATGTACCAGCGAGTAGGTGGGGCAGCTTATAAAGCCGACCTGGACAACACTCTCCAGTTGATGACTTCTTTGGGAAATCCCGAAACAAAATTTAAAAGTGTACATGTGGCCGGCACCAATGGCAAAGGCTCCACCTCGCATATGCTGGCCGCTGTTTTTCAAAAAGCTGGATACAAAACTGGGCTTTACACCTCACCACATCTCAAAGACTTTAGAGAGCGAATTAGAATTGATGGAGAAATGATTCCCGAAAAGGAGGTAATCACCTTTGTAGAAAGTCATAAGAAAAAATTTAGCGCGCTAGGGCTTTCATTTTTTGAAATGACTGTGGGCTTGGCTTTTGATTTTTTTGCAAAAGAAAAAGTAGATATCGCGATAGTAGAGGTAGGAATGGGTGGCAGACTGGACAGTACAAACGTATTGAGTCCGGAGCTCAGCATCATTACCAATATAAGCCTTGATCACACACAGTTTTTGGGCAACACCGTTGAAAAAATAGCCATTGAAAAAGGAGGCATTATAAAACAACATACTCCGGTAGTAATTGGCGAGCACCAAAAAGAATCTGACCAAGTATTTATAAAGCTGGCTACAGAAAGAAAAGCTCCTTTGATTTTTGCTGAAGACGAAATCCCTATCCAAAGCATTTCAGATTTTGACTTATCAGGGGTTTATCAAGAGAAAAACCTGAGAACCGTTTTGGCCGCCATTGACCTGCTAGAAAAGCAAGGATATAAGCTTAAAACGTTTTGTGATGAAGCTTTACCTAATGCAGCTAGGATAACTGGCCTTAGAGGCCGCTGGGAACAGATAGACGAAAAACCCAAAATAATTGGTGACACCGGACACAATGAGGCAGGAGTACGCTTGATACTGGAGCAATTGCAAAAAGAAACTTTTAAAAACCTTCACATTGTGTGGGGAACGGTGGGCGACAAAGCTGTTACAGATATATTAAAATTACTACCAAAATCGGCCCAGTACTATTATTGTAAACCCCACATCCCCAGAGGCAAGGATGTACGCGAGCTATATGAAGAAGCCTGCGAACTGGGCTTAAATGGCCAGTGCTATAATTCTGTGACAGACGCTTTACAAGCCGCGAAAAGCAAAGCAAAGTCTGATGATTTAATCTTTGTAGGCGGAAGTACTTTTGTGGTAGCCGAGGTGCTTTAGTGCTAAAAATTGCCATAGCCCCATAAGATTATTCTTTATTATTGCTTTAATAAAAAACATCGTTATGCTTAAATCCTCTATTCTAGTTTTAGTTCTTTCTCTTTTTTCAGCATTGGGTTTCGCCCAAAGCACTTTTACACTTACTGTAATGGATGCATCCACCGGACTGCCTGCCGTTAATCAATTTGCGTCCTTTGTAATTTATCCAAGTAATGGCACGCCTCCTATAGCTGCTACACAAGAAGGGGTAACCAACCAAAACGGATCCATTAACTTCGGTCCTGTTTCAGTAAATGGAAATTACACAATGATTTCGGTTTCATACGATTGTAATAACCAATACGTAATAGACACTTTATCTCAGGATTTGAGTATAATCCCAAGCATGAGTGACACGCTTACATTGGCATGTATGCCTGCTGGAGGACTTAATTGTGAAACGGGAATAAACTTTGAGCCAGATTCGCTAAATCCGCTTGTAGTTCACATTACGCTAGACACCACCCTTTATTCAGGAGCAGCTCCTCATCACGCTTTTTTTCCTGGCGACTGGACCATTGCCGAAGAATACCCCCATTTTGTTATTGACTCCTTGTACGCTTCAGGTGCTTTAAAAGTCTCTTACACCTTCCCTGCTGCCGGTACCTACTCCGTAGGCAATCTCTCTACTATTTGGGATACTACCCTAATGGAAACAAGACCTTGCTTTATGGAAACTTTTGACACCCTAACGGTGCCCTATACAAAGTACTGCCATGCCGGTTTTCTGCTTGACACATCAGCGTCCAACTCTGATTTGTTGCATGTACTTAACACCTCTACCCCTAGAAATAAGAATTACACCAACACTTATTTTTGGGATTTTGGCGATGGCAATACCTCAAACCAGCCATACCCTACACATGTATTTGCAGCTGCAGGAGCCTACAACGTTTGCGTTACTTTAACCTCCACAGATCCTTTTCAAAATGTATGCACAAGCACCTTTTGCGATACCATAGGAGTTGACTCTACCGGTCAGATAATTTACAAGAATATGGCCAAGGGTTTTACCTTACAGGTAATAGATCCTAAAAGCATTGCCCTGAGCGAAATAGGCTTGCAGCCTACGTTCTCATTATACCCCAACCCAGCTTCAGACGTGATAAACATCGTTTCTTCATCAGGTTCAAAAAATGAAACAACCTTTTCAGTGTTTGACATTTATGGCAGAGAGGTGGATAAAAAAGAACGTAGCAGCACAAAGGAGACGGAGGTAATTCCATTAGATATTTCCAAATTAGCTAATGGCATATACATTCTAAAAGATGCTAGTGGATATAGTGTACCTTTTGAGGTAGTACGCTAAACCGGCATAAAATACCGATGCTTTTTTAGCATTTATCATGCAGATTTTTCTTCCACAAATAGTAGATGACAAACTATTATAAAATACTTGGTATATCCCACAAAGCCAGTTTGGCTGAAATAAAAAAAGCTTACCGAAAAAAAGCCAGGCTGTATCACCCTGATGTATCTAAAGAACCTGAGGCAGAAGATAAGTTTGTAGAAGTAAATGAGGCATACGAGTATTTACTATATCGAAAAACGGGTAAAGTATACTCCGAACCGCATAAGAAGTATGAGGCACCTGTGCGCCCGGTAAAAACGCGTGAAGATTGGATACGGGAACAACAACAGGAAGCAAGGCAAAGAGCCAGGCACCATGCCCAGATGAAGTATCAAAAGTTTAAAAACTCGAGCTACTACAAAAATGAATTAGCCCTTGAAATCATTGGAGACAACTTCATGTTTTATTCAATGGTAGCATTTACTCTTATCCCATCTGCAGTAGGCTTACACTTTCAAAGCCTATATGGACTAGCGGTAACTCTCCTCATGGCAGCAATAGGAATTCCCTTTTGGAGAGGGGCTTTAAAAGATGATAGCAATATTAGATTGAGTCTCCTTTTTTCTGCCATCCTTAAGATTGTAAAAACTAAGGTTTTCAGACTATTCCTTATGATAGCCTTAAACCTGGTTATTTTTATTAAAATAGTAATGCATACGTTACTACCATTAGAAATCACTTTTCCATTGCTTTTGGTAAGTATCGCTGGCGGTTATACTTTGGTACACAAGCATCCAAAGATTAAGAAGAACGCCTACACCAGAACATTATTTGCTTTTGTACTAGTACCTGGGGCATACCAATTTCTATTTGTGATAAACTTCCTGTTTGCCGGAAATCCCAGCACAGAAACCTACCGATACCGGTTAAAAACCACCAAGACTTATACGAATCGGCACAGCAAACCAAGAATAGACAAGACACCCATATTGCAGCTTGAGAATGATGCTTACGACAAATATTTAGGAATACGATTTTTGTGGAGCCCAGAAAAAATGCGGTTTGGACGCTATATTGAATATCATTTTTACGAAGGACTACTTGGTGTTCGGGTTATGAAATCTTACAATATAATTGATAAACTGTAGCTCCTAAGCCAGCCTGCACTTAAATAGTGTATGACCTCCCATTCCTATATCGTCTATGTCTTTTTCGATGATTAATCCCGCCTGATGTACCAGCTTTATTAAATCTTTAGAATGGTACATACGGCTATTGCCATTGGCCATTACTGTAAAGTACAAAGAAGTAGCATTAAGACTATAGCTTGCCGCTTCAAAGCGCTGACGATCCCAATAAGTTTCTAAAATATAAAGCCTTGCATCTGGCCCCATAGTAGCAGCCGCACGCTTTAATATACTCAGTATTTCATCTTCAGAAAAACAATCTAAGAACTGACTCATCCAAATAACCTCCGGGTTCTCAGGAAATTTTTGAGAATCATCCAGCATGTTTATTTCAAATCCCTTGATGCGATCTTGAACTTTATTCTTTTCCGCATTCTTCATCGCATCACGCAATTGTCCTGGCAAATCCAAAATAGTCACTTCTACCTCCGGATCATGCTTCGTGCACATTACCGCCCACTTACCGGTATTGCCACCAGCATCATATATCTTCTTGGGCTTGTCAGTAAATACATTTTCGAGCAAAATAGGAAATGAACCGTCCGAGTAAAAGTGATCAAAGGCAAACCAGCTCTCTCTAAACTGCTCAGGAAGCTCAGCCAAACCTTCGTACACATTAGGCCAATCGCCAAATTCTTTTAGCCCTGCTGGCTTCATTTCGCGAATGGCCTCCTCCATGTGATAAAGTCCTTTGAAACACACATCATGTGTGAAATTCAGATTGACCTCCGTCATTTTATCGTTCAGCATAAAGTGACCAATATTGAGCAAAATAAACTTGTCTCCTTCCTGGCGCACCATCTTCATGCTAGCGGCCATATCCAGCAGCACTTTTACACCGTAGTGGCTAATACCTGTCTTGTCGCTAATAGGATCTACAGCAATACCTTCTGATCCTGCATCTGCCACTTCTTTTAGGATGCCGGTAGTGCGCAATACTCTGGCGCATTGAAATGTAATGGGGGCAAAAGCAATTTTTTGTGCTTCAAATTTGGCTTCAAAAGCCGACAGGTCTTTGTACTGGGACGGATTTTTCATGGGCGCAAAATTAGCATTTAAGCAAAGTCAACAACACTACCTGATCTAAAAAAAACCTGATTAGAAAATTAGAGTTAATCATTTAGTGTAAACTTAATAATGATTGGCTTTTCGGTGATAGTACGTTTTACCAAGGTTCCTTCTATTTTTTCAGTAACCGGCACATAGCTATCCCTTACAAAATCAATCACCTCAACGTTTTCTGCATTTGCAGGCATCCTTATTTCAAAATCTTTGCTGCTTAAATTATTAGCTGTTGCCTTAAAAACTACCATGGCATAATAGTCATGCTCTTCATTATAAGTAAGAAATGATTTTATCTTTTCCTTCTCATTTAGGTACCTCCTACTTACAGCCTTATTATCGCCTAGTATTCTTTTCATATTATGAAAAGCATAAGCCGAGGTTTTTGGTGGATAAGCTTGTCCAAACTTTGGATTGCCATAAAGCCCCATGCCCGTAAACGTAGTAAAGTTGTTTTTGCTCTCCTGCATCCACTTCCTTTCGTGGTCAGGCATTAAGCGCCCTGTTTTCGGGTCTTTACTAAAAATATCGTAGTACCCACCTTTGTCTGACAACCAATAATGCGCCAGCTTATCTAAACCCGAAAACCATATCTCAAGACTTCCGCGTATTAGCCAGTTTGCCTGCTGATAAAACATTCCAGCCTCTGGCGGCATACTATAAGGCTCCACTTTATCCAGAGCTCTTATTTGCTTATCCAGTCGTGCAATGGCATTTTTATCGGGAATGGCGGTGGCTTGCAGCTTCTTCTTTTCACCCTCAAGATACCTTACGGTACTATCACGTTTTACAAGCACTTTTTCATCCTTTATTCCAAAATCCTGCTTTAAGGGCGAGAATTTACCTCCTGTATAAGTGCCCACACCCCACTCGGTAATAGTCGTTTTTACCTCAGGATAAAAAGACTTTAACCAAGCCGTTTGCCTTCTGATAGTGTAGTACAAGCTGTCATCAGTAGCCGTTAGGCCCTTCTCATCTTTTTCGTTAGGAAAGCGCAAATACTGAGCGCTGCGCTGTCCACCACTGGTACCAGAGTAATGGTGCCAATTGGCCCAAAAATTTGGTGGTAAAACATAGAGTGGCATTCCGTTTCCTGGGTGCTTAGTTATCCCTTGCTCCTCCAGCTCTTTTTTGCGCTTAGTACGCAAAGCCACCAGAGCATCTAGCGCCAGCTTTACATCATAGCAGCCATCAGCTGTACTACCTTGGTACAGAAAATCTAATAGTGGAGCCGCACACATGTAGCCTGTGATGTAATTATTGTGTGGACCTGGAATTTGCCCCATGTGGCCATCCATAATAGCACTCATATAAGCCGCTGCCCAACGTGGCCACATATGAGCCAATGGACCATGCCAATCTTGATCGGTTTCATTTTCCCACTCCAACATATCCATCACTCCAAGTCCTGTCTTTTCTACTTGTCCGGGTTGTACCCACAGCGTTTTTTCATCTACCTCATTAGGGCCATGCACCGCAGTAAGATTGTAAAAAAAACAAGCATCATAGGCAAACGTGCGAGGGTCAGTAAGTACACTATCTCGTTTGGTTGGATCAGCTAAGGCCTTGTGCTTGTCCCAAGGAATTCGCATGCCGTTATTATATTTTTCTGTGTAGGGGTTTTTGGGATCTTTTACATTGAAGTACCTTTTTATCCATCCAGATGTATCGCCATCTTGTGTCCAATAACTAAGTACCTCCTTGGCTTTTTCATAGCCTTCGGGGTGTATTCGATACTCCGTTACAATCTCACGCACCTTATCCATGTCCTGAGTGTGCTTGCCTATTCCGCCCTCGCCTGTTAGCAAATACGATGTGGTAGAAAATGGTAAAAACTCCTCAGGGTAATCTACTTTTTTGTCTTTGTTTAAGTCTTTATAATAATACCAGCCCGCTTCATTTTTGGCTTTCTGATTTACATACCAATTTGCCCCTTGCTGTATGCAGTACGATATTTTTATATCTGGATTGATATCCTTCACCCTTTGGTTGCGATAAGCAATGTCATTCTTAAGCCAACGCACCGCATAGCCATCTTTTCCTTTGTGCTGAATAGTCTTAAAATGCGTAGAATATTGTCCATTGGTATTCTGGTTTATAAAAAACTTTCCGCCTATTTCG
Organism: Bacteroidia bacterium; assembly: GCA_030427785.1. Taxonomy (GTDB): domain Bacteria; phylum Bacteroidota; class Bacteroidia; order Flavobacteriales; family Schleiferiaceae; genus Owenweeksia. Next base: position 8,102 of record JAUICR010000116.1, read on the forward strand.
TTACTAAAATCTCCATAACTCATGTACGAGCGGAAATAATTGAACTGTGCCCTCAAAGTGTCAGGATCGGAGTTAAACCCATTTGTTCCAAAAAAATCATTGAACGTGGTTCCGGTTTCCACCGCTGTTGGCAAATCATCAGGGTTTTTAAAACTTGTAATCAAGCCACCCCTATAAGTACCCGAGGCTACCAGCTTTATTAAAGCCGAATTGGTTTTGCAACCATGGTATATATTAGGATCGCTGGTTTCTATTTTCAAACGGAGATAACAATAGTAGTTTTCATCATTTGTAACATATCCTCGCCAGCGATTAGAGCGATGGAAGGAAATACTATCAAGAATATTAGTCCAGGTAAAATTATCGGTACTGCCCCATAGCGAATACCAAAAGCTACACGTGGCTTCAGGGTTCAACTGACGATTTTCGGCCTGATAAAAAACAATGGTATCCAATCGCGTTTCTCGGTTCATGTAGTAATAAGTAGAAAGATCTTTCCACGACTGCTTTACATGCTGAAACTTTTGCTTGAAGTAATAGGTAGGCTTAGACCCTTCCACCCCCACTAGTTTATCATCTTTCCAAAGTAAGTCAGCAGTATTCCAAGCCGATTCAGGATCATGAACATTAGCCGTAGCTACTGTTTTATTTTTTGGATCCGCCCAATCTACCTCATAGCCTCCATACATCTCTATTGCGTGATTCATAGGGTTGGGATCGGGCATTACCATCCTCTTTTTGCTAATGGCAGCTTCCTTGTTTTCTAAGGTTTCTGAGTAAAAATTCTTGTTGTTATTAGATGCTCTCTTTACCTTTTTTGGGGCAGCACTTTCAGTCGCTACAGCCGTGGTTGCTATTACTGCACCATCATACGGCACTGGTTCAAAATAATTGTCTGCTGCATCTTCTATTACCATAGCGGCTATGCTGCTAAGCCCTCCATCTACTTTATCCACTTTGATAGTCACAGCTCCTTTTGCATCACTCTTCACACTTACTTTTAGCAATTGTTTGCTGTTGTTTACCAAACCTTCGTACAATACCGAAACCCCATTAACAGACAATTGGATAGCATCCCCTTCATAATTGCGTTGAGCGCTAAAAAAAGTATAGGTGTACAAATAGTTTGGCTTTAAGCCACTGATCTTAAAAGACCATGCTTCCTTGCTTCCCCAGCCTCTAGCCAGCACCTCAGGGGGGTACAAACCGCTCTCCTTGTTGGTGTAGGTTTTTGAAAATGGATAGCCAGTAGGCGTCAGCATTTCTATCGAAACAGCGGTAGCATTTCCTTTAGCATCTTTCAGTCCTTTTTTCAAAACTCCGGCTGCTGTAGGGTCGGCCGTAATGTTATTCCAGGGCGCTGCGCCTCCTTTAGTAAATCGCACCGGATTTATGTAAATCGTGGGTTCTTTAGCCGCCTGGCTACATGCTATTTCTGCCTTGTATCCCGAAAGGCCAACAACCACAACAAAGCTTAAAATGGACAGGACAGAGAGTTTCAAATGATCTAGGTTCATACGAGAGGTTTTAGCAAAAATAGGGTTTAAGAGACTAGTGACTAGTTTATTAGTTGACTAGTGAAAACGTAATTTCCAGAAATAAGTTTCAAGACTTTTACTAATGTCTAGTCACTTATGGAGACTTGCTAACAGCCACCTTCTTCACCAAACTAAATCCTTTGTTGTCTATTACACGGATAAGGTAGAAACCACCGGTAATATTATCTATCGGTAGAACCACCGCTCCGTTTTCCAAGGTTTTTTGCTGGAGTACGACACCACGCATATCTACTAATTGTAAAGTGCCGTGGCTCAGGCCACCCACCGAAACATTAAACTCTCTACTAGCAGGATTAGGATAAACACTCATTTCACCCATTATAGGCAGCGGTATTTCTTCCTCCCCTATTTGGTTAGCACACAGCGGCACTTCGCAACCTGTGCTATCTAGTTTTAGCAGCCAGGCGTGAAAACCTGCCCGACCAGTACCAAGAGCATCGTCTTTTTGATGCGTACCCGCACATATAAAACCTCCATCAGATGTGGGACGAATGTCATACAGGCTATTCCAATCATCAAACTGGGCGGTAGCTTTTCTGTGAGAATAGGTCTTGAACCAGTGCTCATTAAGCGAAGTATCAACAGCAAGGGTAAACCCTAAAAAAGCTCCACCCAACTTTAGTGTGTCAAAGTTTAGGAACTCACCAACAGCCACCGCTAGGTTATTGCTGAAAGTTATATTGTATGTGTACATACGTGGAAAAACAACATCAATGGTATCTTGATCTAAGACAAATCCATTTTGAGCATCTAATTTTACCACTACTTGAGTAAAACTTCTATACCCAGTTTGTGGATCGGGTATACTATCCGTTTCTTGAGAATAAACAGCAATCAGCCTTTTCCCATTATTGTAGTAAGTGGTGGCCGGTAGGCCATCAAAGCCCGGACTCCCAAGCACCCGCTTCCAAATCACATTGCCTACAGAATCTACCCTGAGCAAAAAAGGATCATTGGTGGTGGCATCGGCCAAATCCTTTTCTAGTCCTGTTACCAGATACCCACCATCAGGAGCATTGAACACAAAAAAGGGCTGCAGGCTCTGCCCATTGGCTCCCTGATAAAAACGTTCCCACTCTGGGTTAGCCGCGCTATCCACCTTCATCAGCATGGTTTCGTACATATTATTTCGAAACAAATAACCTACTATGATGTAGCCGCCATCAGGAGTGGGTTTTACTTGGA
>JAUICR010000117.1 GCA_030427785.1 Bacteroidia bacterium
ACTTCAGTTTCAATATTTACATCAGTTCTAAACTGATTTATGTGACCATTAAATTTTCCTTTAATACTAAAATCGCCCACTGCAGCCAATCGTTGGTCTAATACCGAGTCAGAAAAGAGCAACACGATATCTTGGATATCATAAAAGTTGGAGACTAAATCCAGGTTTTCTGTTTCTAGGTGCACATTTTTAATTTGAGCAGTATTTAGCAAATGAAAATCACCGTTTACATTACTCCTTTTCCCAAAACTTAAGTACACTTCCTTTAGGTCTAAGTCATTTACAAAACCTGTTGATTTTCCGCTTGCATTAAATTTTCCAAAGTCAGGAAAAGTAGGTGCAAAATGAATGATGTCTTTTGAATCTACCGCAGACTCTACAAGGGTAGCCGTCATAGCTACACTGTCAACAAAGGCATTGAAATCAGAATAACTATCATACTCAAATTTCAAATTTCCTGCTAGCGTACTTCTGCTGGTTTTTATATCAAATTCTTCAAAAAGCATGGTGCCTTCTTGCAGCTCAAAATGCGCCTTAAAGGTTTCGAGTTGAACACTTTTTAAATCAAGCGTGCTAAGCTGATTTACATCCATTTTTAAATAGGCACCATCCAGCTCAAAGTTTTCAACATCGATGTTTAGCTCCTTCAAGTCAAAACTGTAGCAAGTTTCGCAATTCAAATCTTCTAGTATGTATTGAGCATCGGTTATGTTTACTTCGGCTACATTGAGTTTAAAAGGTTTGGATCCTCCCCCCGATCCTTTGGTAAAACCATTGATAAACTGTACAAAATTGTACTTCTTTTCGCCTTGCTCTACATACCAATCAAACCGAAGACCATCAATATTTACTTCGGATGCATAAGCTGCATTTTGCAATGAATTGTAACCCGTAAAGTGAATAACAATACTTTTGGCAAAGGCCATAGTATCGCCTGTTTCTCGCGGCACATACAAGTTTTCTAATCTAAATTTATCAGGAAAAACATATTGAAATTTGTCCAAGGCCATTTGGGTGCCAAACTCGTTGTTTACCCGATTGATAGCAAACTGGGCCACCTTGGTTTGAACGGAAGTAAAAGACATTAAAATAGTGAGCGTGAGTAAAAAAAGTATCACACCCAATATCGTCCACTTCAATATTTTAAATAGCCTTCTGATGTTAACTTTGCAAAATGAAAAAATTCATACTTGGTATCGAGTCTAGTTGCGATGACACTTCAGCCGGTGTTGCTTATGGCCGCAAAATTGTAGCAAATGTAACCGCAAATCAGGACATACATCGCTTGTATGGCGGAGTTGTTCCTGAGTTAGCTTCAAGGGCACATCAGCAAAACATTGTACCCGTAATAGAAGCTGCCTTGCGTCAAGCAAATATCTCACCACAAGATTTATCCGCCATTGCTTTTACCTCAGGGCCAGGCTTGTTAGGTTCGCTTCTAGTAGGTACTTCATTTGCCAAATCTATGGCTATGGCTTTGGATATACCCTTGATAGAGGTGAATCATATGCAGGCTCATATTTTGGCTCATTTTATTGACAACCCAAGTATGAAAACGCCACCCTTCCCTTTTTTATGCCTTACGGTATCTGGCGGCCACACCCAAATTGTGCAGGTAAATGATTATTTCGATTATAAATTAATTGGGCAAACACAGGATGATGCGGCAGGAGAAGCGTTTGATAAATCTGCTAAAATCATGGGACTACCCTATCCTGGTGGACCTTTAATTGACAAATACGCCAAACTGGGAGACCCCTACAAATTTAAGTTTGCTAAACCCCAAGTACCCAATTTCGATTTCAGCTTTAGTGGATTAAAAACAAGTATTCTTTATTTCCTTCAAAAAGAGGTGAAAAAAAATCCACAGTTTGTAGAAGAAAACCTGAATGATCTCTGTGCTTCTATACAGCACACCATCCTAGATATTTTATTTCAAAAACTAGAATTAGCTGCTATAGATCTTAACATTACTGATATTGCCATTGCTGGTGGTGTATCAGCCAACTCTGGCCTACGAGAAAGGCTAAAACAAAAAGAAGAATCTTTAGGCTGGACTACGTACATCCCCAATTTTGAATATTGCACAGACAACGGAGGAATGATAGCTATTACTGGACAATTCAGTTACCTAAAAGGTGATTTTGCAAACAATAGTACAGCAGCAAGCGCTCGTAAATCATTGAAGGTATGAATTTGTTTTTAGCAGAATCGCTAACAGAGCAAGGTGGATATCTTGGCAAAGAAGAATCTCACCACGCCCATAGAGTATTGAGATTAACACACGGATCCATACTACTCACTACTCTTGGGACTGGAAAAATCTACGAATCAGAAATTATTGAAAGCACAAAATCAAAAGTGCTATTTAAAAACCTGAGACTATATAAAAGTGTAGCCCCACCAAATCGAAAACTACATATTGCCATAGCACCCACTAAAAGCAATGATCGCTTTGAGTTTTTTCTTGAAAAGGCCTGTGAAATAGGGATAGATACCATTAGCCCAATAATTTGTGACCATTCTGAACGCAAAGTATATAAAGTGGATCGTGGGCAAAAAATAATAAGTGCTGCAGCTAAACAATCATTGGCTTGCTATTGGCCAACTTTAAACGAACCCAAATCGTTTTCAGAGTTTATCGAAGCAAATACATCAGAAAATAACCTTATAGCCCATTGCGAAAACGATCAGGTCAAAAGTATTTTGCCTAGCTTGATGCAAATGAATGATGTACTCATGTTAATTGGTCCGGAAGGTGATTTTTCTAAAAAAGAGATAGAACATGCCTTATCAAAAAACTTTAAGGAATGTAGCTTAGGTAGCAAAAGATTGCGCACAGAGACAGCAGGATTGGCAGTTGCTCTTGCGTTTGCTCTTGAATAAATTTATACCTTAACGCTCGTTTTTTAATTTATAACAGAAAATATGGCCGTAAGCAACGAGTACCTTGACTTTGTAACCGAGCAACTAAAGCCTTTTGGAGAGATAGAAATCAAAAGAATGTTTGGTGGTGTGGGGATTTTTAAGGATGGATTAATGTTTGGAAAAATAGGAGATGATATCTTCAGACTGAAAGCCGATGACCATAACAAAAAGGATTATGAAGATAGAGGTATGACCTCCTTTTTCTCAGCCAATAAGAAAAAAGGAATGCCATACTGGGAGGTACCAGAGGATGTATTAGCCGATAAAAGATTACTAGCTGAGTGGGCACATAAAGCCTACGAAGCCGCAGTCAGGTCCAAAAAATAATGTACTTACAATGGAAAAAGGATTACTAGAAAAAACAGGTCATCCTCTATCCTATTGGATAGAACTTGTTAGAAAGGAAAAAATAGAAAAGCATAAGGCTATTATCGATTTTTTGAAATCCAATCATGAGTTTACTTATGGATATGCAAATTTTGTAGCTCTCAAAACTTTAAAATCTGATGCCGCCTCACATACCAACGAAGATTTGCTGGATAACCAATACCAAGGGAAGGAAATCTTAAAGCCTATTTATGATGTACTGCTGAAAAAAATTCAGGCTTTTGGTAATGATATTCAGGTGGTTCCTAAAAAAGATAGTGTCAGCTTGGTTAGAGCTAAACAGTTTGCACTAATAAAACCTGCTACCAAAACCAGAATAGACCTAGGTATTAAATTAAAAGGTGAGCCAGTAGGCAGTCGTCTGGAAAACTCAGGTCCTTTTGGTACTATGTGTACCCACCGAGTAAAACTAACCGAGGCAGCCGAGGTAGACTCAGAGCTAGTGGCCTGGCTAAAAATGGCTTACGACAAAGCTGTGTGATGTTTTGTTAATAATATATTAGCGAAACCTTTTTTATGGGTTGATTCTGTTTTTTTATTCTAGTTAAATTGTTTTCGGATAATTGATTAACCAAATACCTATTACCAATCATCAATTTATCTTGGTTACTCATTATCATAATTAACTAATCAAAACAATTTGAATTATGAAAAAATTAGTAGCGGAGTACATTGGCACTTTATGGCTAGTATTAGGTGGATGTGGAAGCGCTGTTTTAGCGGCAGGTTTTCCTGAACTAGGTATCGGATTCGTTGGTGTTGCTATGGCATTCGGACTCACTGTATTAACCATGGCGTATGCAATAGGGCATATTTCTGGTTGTCATCTTAACCCTGCGGTTTCTATAGGGCTTTGGGTAGGCGGACGGTTTGATAAGTCAGAACTTTTGGCCTATATAGTTGCTCAGGTTTTAGGTGCAATTAGTGGTGCCGGTTTATTGTATTTAATTGCTAGCGGGCAAAGTGGTTTTGAACTTGGTGGCTTTGCGGCTAATGGCTACGGAGAACATTCACCTGGTGGTTATAGTATGTTGTCAGCTTTGATAACCGAGGTAGTAATGACATTTATGTTTCTAATAATAATACTTGGTGCAACACATTCAAAGGCTCCAAAGTATTTAGCAGGATTAGCCATTGGTTTAGGACTTACCCTTATTCATTTAATAAGTATCCCTGTAACCAATACTTCAGTAAATCCTGCTCGAAGCACATCACAGGCTATATTTGTAGGAGACTGGGCCACCGGGCAACTTTGGTTGTTTTGGGTTGCCCCAATTCTAGGAGCTATACTAGCGGGTGTGGTCTATAAGTATTTATCACCAGAAAAATTAGAAGGATTCCTAAAATAAACCAGTGAAAAGCCCTGAGTAAGAACTATGGGCTTTTTTAATTACACTACATAACGATAAAACAGAATGTATCATCGGTAATTAAACTTTGATTTTTCAATGATTAATCTATCTTCGAAACTGAAAAGACTGTAACAAGTTTTTTGAGACATTAAAACCTAACAAAATAAGCCAATTAGATGAGAAAAATTCTAGTAAGAATTAGTGTCACAGTTGTAATACTCGCTTTCCTCTCAGTTTATAGTTTTATTGTAGTAAAAGTTACTGATGGTGACTATAGATTCAAAGCCTTTAGAAAACCTGTGGAAGTGATGGTCTCTTTCCCAAAAATGGTAAGCGATGTTTTGCTTAGCTCACAGCTTACTGGAGTTCCAAGTACCTATGTGAAGTCTGATCCTGAATTTGAGGAATTCAATAATTTATCTTATGACCTTTATGGATTAAATTCTTTTTGGAATATTGATGGATACTATTGGGATATTAAGTTGTTTAATTTTAGAAATGACGAAGTAGTTCACCAATGGAAATTAACAGAAGAAGGTTTGGATTTTAACTCCACAAAGCCAATATTTCCAAATGCAGAACTTAGAAATAGTCTGGTAACCAATACTAAGTCATTGGTGGTTTTTAACGTAAAAACTCCAAACATTTCTTTGATAGATGCATCTTCAAATATTGTATGGCAAAACCATGATTTGGTCTATCATCATTCCATGAATTTTGGGGTAGATAGTACTATTTGGGTTTGTGGTTCTGAAATACCTGATGATATAGAAGTTGGCCCTACGGGTAGATATATAAAGAATCTTGATGGACGTACCATGGCTTATAGAGAGGATTATTTGGTACAAATGGACCTGAAAACCGGAAAGCAACTCTATAAAATGGGCGTATCGGATATTTTAATTCGACATGGGTATAAGTCTCTGGTTTTTGGAGCTAACGTTCCTGAGGGCTTTCCTTATGACCCGGTTCATCTTAATGATATCGAGCCTGTATTAGAAGATGGCCAATATTGGAAGAAAGGTGATGTTTTTTTTAGCTTACGTCACAAGAATATCGTAGTGCTTTATCGCCCTTCTACTGACGAAATAGTTCACATCTTATGGGGCCCTTTTTTAAATCAGCATGATGTGGATATTATCTCACCAACGGAGGTGTCTATATTTAACAACAACTTAGTAACGAGTAATTCTAAAGTGGTAGATGGAGCCCTTAATAAGGACTGGCCCATTGATTCGGTGGTAGCATCGGAGGTTTTGATCTATAATTTTGCAGATAGCACGTATAGAACCTACTGTAATTCTCATTTGGAAAAAGATAGAATAAACACATTTACGCAAGGCTTTCAGCAAATCTTTAGTAATGGAGACATGTATGTAGAAGAGCAAAACAGTGGGAAAATGTATATTGTAAATGAGTCTGGTTTTGTTATGAAAAAAGTATTTCATACACCTATTGATGGTTATATTGAAAGACCCAACTGGATAAGAACATTTGAAAATTTAAACTTTTAAAAATTATGATTAGCAGTACATTATTATACATTGGCCCTGGTCTTGGGGCAGGAACAATAGTTCTAGTATTAGTTATTTTAGGAATTATTGTGTTAAGTGTAGGAATGATTCTCTGGATTCCTATTAAGAATTTTTTCAAAAAACTTAGGGGCAAGAAAAGCTGATGGAGTATCTATCCATTGTTTTTGTATGCTCATTACTGCTGGGTATAGGTATTATTTTGCTCAAACTACCTTTTTTCGGATTAGCAAATACTACAGTTGGAATGCTTAACGTGATTCTTGAGAATCAAGTAGAGGATGCTGTAAAGCAAAAAATACTTATAAAAAACCTAGGAAGACTTCTTAAGGCTTTTGCTATTATACTTTTGGCAATAGCTGCAGTGCTTTTTGCCTCGGCCCTACCGCTATTGGTTTATGCCGGATTTAGTACCGAAACCCTCGCAGGTTTTGATTATTCTTCTTGGAAATTTTTCTTAGCCTTAACTGTAGGCAGTTTACTTCCATTTATAATTCTCCCACTTACAACCAAAAAAGAAGAAGCGTATAGTGATTTTTCAAAACTGTTGCATAGGATGATTTTGAATAATTACAATATTTCTAAAGCCCTGTTCTTTTTTGAATGGAAATCAATTAAGAAAAAAGTAAAAGGCCATAAAGATGACTTTGTTATTATATCGGGGCTGGCGCGCTGCGGAACCACTGGGCTCACCACCTTATTGTATCAATCCAATAAATTTCATTCCTTATCTTATGCTAACCTCCCTTTTCTTCTTAGTCCTAACCTGTGGAAAAAGGTGTATAAACCAAAAGATGACAACCTTACGGAAAGGGCCCATGGAGACAAGGTGTTGTTCGGTTTTAATACCATAGAAGCACTTGAGGAATTCTTTTTTAAGGCTTTTTTAAACGATTCATTTATTGGAGAAACTACCTTGACAGAACACAAAATTGATGAGAAAGTAAATGACCACTATTTGAATTACCAGAATATGGTAAAAAATTTAAGTGACTCAGATACCACCTACTTATCAAAGAATAATAACTTCTTATTAAGGTATAAATCTATACGAGAACATAACCCCAGCTTTAAGGCCCTTTTTATTTTTAGAGAACCTGTGAAACATGCCTACTCATTAATGAAGCAGCATATCAAGTTTTCTGAGATGCAATCCGAAGATCCTTTTGTGAGGGAATACATGGATTGGCTGGGTCATCATGAATTTGGGTTAAGCCAAAAGCCCTTTGACTTTGGCTCAAATTACCAATTTAAGTATGAGTCAAAAGATACCATCAATCACTGGCTTGAGGTGTGGATTAATTATTATCAACATTTGCAGCAGTTCACCAGTGATGAACACCTTTATTTGATTGATTACAAAGATTTTTTAGAAGAACCAAAGGGACTTCTAAAATCAATTTCTACAGCTATAAATACAGAAATTGTAGTGCCCGAAATTGAGCCTTTTATCAATAATAATAGTTTTAAAGGTGATGTTGACTCTAACTTAATTCAGTCTGCCAACATTATTTATGATAAACTAAGGAGCGATCGTTTAAAACCGAGTTAAAATCCATTTGGGGCAATTGCCCCATTGCCAGCGCTATCATGAGCATATAGTTTTGAAGCTTAATTCAAACTAAAATTTCTATGAAACGCACAAAATTATTCAGCCCCTTATTTCTTATCCTTTTTACCATCCTATTTTCGGTGACCGCTTGCGACAAGGATGACGATACCACAGATACCTCTGGCGGTATTTGTCCATCAAGCGTTGCTTTTTGTATGGAATATGGTGGTCTTAACAAAAGTGGCGCAGCAGCCTTATCACAACCCCCTGGCGGTAGGTATAGAGTATACTGGGAAAATACCGTAAACGGAGTATTTGAGCAAGTGGAGCTGGACATTTACGGAAGTGCTAATGGTGATTATAGTGTTGATACCACCGCAGCATCAGGTACAGCAGTATTCGAGTACTTTTCATCAACAGATGGAGCAAACAAAGGAATAAGTGGTACTGTTAAAGTTACCACCTTTGATCCTACCGGTACCGGAATATCCGGAAGCTTTACCTTATCTACTCAAAATGGTACTGCCGTAACTAACGGTCACTTTGTCAATGTAAAGTAATCACCCATTTAAAACAATGAGTAAGCCCAGTCGGACAGCTAGTTTGGCTGGGTTTTGTGTATCATAGCCTATATACTACAACTTTAAGCTACTTTTTATACTCTTCACTGTTGATGTTATCCTGCTGATCATCTAATACACGAACCTTTGCTAATAGATCAAAATAGCTATAGGCAGATATATTAAGCAAGTTTGCATACGCAGCCTTAAGCTCCACATCAGGGTAATAATGGTCACGTGCATAATGTACTAGCTTTAAAACCTTAAAACCATCTAGCCAAAATCGAAAGTTTTTATCCAAGGCCTTCTCACCTTTCGAACGTTCTTTTAGTTTTTCCAATTCCTTTAACCAGCCATTGACTTTTGCAAAATCGCTAATAAATACAGGCCATGAATTGATGTTAGTCTCAAACCTATCTACCCCTTCGCCAAGCCAATGCTTAAGCTCTGCAAAAATTTGAGGATTATAAACTTCTTTAAAACTTTTGGTATTAGCCTTCATTTCGAGCATGGCTCTTCCTGTACCAAAGGGTACTCTATCAGATGTGCGGGCTGAAGGATACACTGTGGCTGCTGATAAGTGCGAAAAATTATCATGAGGCATAAGTTTATGAAGAAAGTAAAAATCCTCACCAGCCTTTCGTCTATTCATCCCGCCTATTTTGGCGTAAGCCGAAGCGCGTACTGCCATACTCGAACCAATCGTGTGAAATGCATTGAAGTAATGGGACTGCCTCAATGCCAAAATATAATACCTAAGCCACAGTTCGTATAGTATTATTTGATCCTGTTCTAGGGTTCTGTTTACATTATCAAGTGGATGTTCAAACCGTATGCTTAATCCATTTACCGAGCTACGCTCACTTCTTATCAGTTCATCCAAATAATTGGGTGATACGGTACAATCACCATCTAAACATACAATCAGTCCATCATGATTAATAGTAGCAAAACGCTCTAAGGCTTTGTCCATACCAATTTTGCGCGCCAAGCCTACCCCGGCATGTTTGGGCTCTAGGTCAAAAGCCTTAATACCATAAATTGGAATGCCATTTCTTAGTTTTTTCAAGTTCCATGTAACAAACTGCTGCTCATGCTTTTTCTTAATTGCCACGTCAGCATGGGTGCTATGGTTTATCACAAGAAGAATTTCTACCTCCTCAGCATCAACGGAACAAGCACCAAGGCTCTGCATAGTAGCCTCAAGATTTTCGTTAAAACATGGAATAACGACTAATACCCGCAAAGAGGAATTGGGCTCTGACCAAACAGAATAGTCAGTGTGATAGGCAAATCGCTTATGATATTGGGCAGATATTTCTTTAAATGATTTCAATTGAAGGCTAAATCCTAAGTTTGCCAAAAATACTAAACATGGATACGGACGCTTTGCAACTTAAAGTAAGTTCTTCACAGGAATGGATTGACTGTGTGCTCAATAATTTTGATGAATTTTTGAAAGATCATGCAGATTGCGAACGCAAGGCTTCCTCTATGGCCATGAGCTTTGTAGCCAAATATCCCAACCGAACTGAAATCATCCCCGAGCTTATTCATACAGGCATTGAAGAGTTGGAGCACTTTAGGTTAGTGTACCGTATTATGGAGCAGCGCGGCATTCAATTGAACCATTCGATTCCTGAAGATTTATATGTGAAACAACTCATCAAGTTGTGCCATTCTGATCGTGATAAGCGATTTAGAGATCGCCTGATAATTGCCGCCATTGTAGAAAATAGAGGTTTTGAAAGGTTTAAGATGGTAAGCGAACATATAAAGGACAAGGAGATGGCCAAGTTTTACGAAATGATCTATATATCTGAGTCCAAGCATGCTACCCTGTTTACAGACATGGCCTGTCAGTATTTTGATAAAGCAGAAGTACTAAAAAGATGGGAGGAATTGGCTGAAAAAGAAGCAGAAATTCTAAATGGACTTGAAATAAGACCCGCCTTGCATTGATATTGCAGTAGACAATAATAATCCCTTTAATTTGGTTCCGAACATTTATATTTATCCCGTCTCAATAAGACGAATCAATTAGTAGGGTAAGAAATACTATGGAAGAAAATAATCCTAATCAGGACAATCAAGAGGAAAAATTAGTGGAAGAAACTGAGGCTAAAAATCAGCTAAAGTTTACCTTTTATCGCTTTTTCATCTCTATGGTTAGTTACTTTAAAACGGTAGTTAATATTAGAGAAGACGTGGATTTTGAAGGTTCTGTAAATTCCATAAAAAAAGACATTGACTTTAAGGGTGTAAACGTTTGGATTTTAGGTGCCTCCATCGTAGTTGCTTCTATTGGGCTAAATGTAAACTCGGCAGCTGTGGTAATTGGTGCCATGCTTATCTCACCACTGATGGGCCCTATAGTGGGAGCCGGTTTTGCTATTGGAGTAAACGATTTTCAGCTACTTACCCGATCGATCAGAAGTCTTGGAACAGCCGTGCTGATAAGTGTTATCGTATCTACCA
>JAUICR010000118.1 GCA_030427785.1 Bacteroidia bacterium
GCTGCTTACCACAAGGCGTATAAGCACGGTATCTCCAGAGTTTAGCATTTGGTAATTCACCGCATTGTAGCCAGTAAAAGTTTGGATAACATTCCTGGTTGTTGGATGCAACACATACCATTGATAGGTAGAATTGGCATGTACATATTGTACCGCCTTCAGCACCGAATCGTTTATTACAAATGGCGTACAACCGCGTGTGGTATTGGTATCCATCTCTGCCAATGGATTAGGACGAACTCTAATTGAATCAATCAAGGTGTCGCTACAGCCAAAACTATTGGTAGCAATCAACTGTACGGTATACACAGAATCATGAACCCCGGTGTTAGTAAAAACTATAGCAGGAATACTGTCGGTGGAGCTAAGACCATTGCCAAAGCTCCAATCAAATGTCATGGCACTCCGGTTTTGCCCGGAAATATTGGGGCTGGAAGTATTGGCAAATACTACATTAAGCGGGCCGCAGCTATCTACATTAGAAGGTAAAAATCCTGCTAGAGGCTTTGGGTAAACCGTAAACCTTTGGCTTAAAGTGTCGATACAACCATTAGCATCGGTAATGCTAAGCGTGATATCATAATTGGCGGAATCTATAGCTGGCGATTGAAAATTAAATTGTGGATTGGCACTATTCATTCCTGAAGTGCTTACACCCGATACCGGATTAATTGACCAATTATAAGAAAGGCCTGTACCGATGGAACTATCATGGAGCGACAGCATAAAGGGGCCGCATCCATTTGCCGGAAGGCTAAATAGTGCCATAGGACGGCTATAAATAATAACGCTGTGGGAAGTCGTATCAAAACAGCCAAAACTATTGGTAACCCTGAGTTGAATTGTGTACGTGCTATCCACTCCGCTTTGGTTATCGGGGAAATAGAACATTGGCTGAAAAGCGCTGCTGTCACTTATTTGCACCGCGCTACTTGAAACCGACCACTGATACCGAGCAGTTCCAGAAATTTGACTCGTATTGGTAGGTTGCAAGCTATCATTCGCACATAAGTTGGCTATGACGGAAAATTGAGCATCAGGTGCAGGATGAATCACCACATTCTTACTAATGCTATCCGCACAACCCGTGCTGCCCGCTTTTATCCTAAGCTTAATTACTACCGTACTGTCTGTGGTAAAAGAATTATTTATCAGGACCAAGGAAGGGTTGGCAATAGTAGAAAACAAACTGTCATTGATAAACCATTCATGGCTCACGCCAGCAGTAGAACTATCCATAAAAGCTACCGTTCCGCCCGAGCAAATGCTATCGGGAACTGCTGCAAAATTGGGTTGTGGATTTACAATGGTATAATACAGCTGCTGCATGGTATCAGCTTTGCAGCCAAATGAACTATTGGCAATAAGCTGAACCATCACCGAATCGCCACTCGAATTCATTGGATAATTTATACCGTTATATCCAGAATATGTTTGCAAAAGATTGCCCTGCATATCCAGCACTCGCCAAATGTATGAGCTATTAGCAAGCGGGTATTGCACCGCCATAGCCGAAGTAGAATCAATACTAAATGGGGCGCAGTTTACCGTATCTCCTATTAGCATTTCCGCCCTCGGATTTGGGCGAACTGTTATAGAATCTACAACGGTGTCAGCACATCCGAAACTGTTGGTTGCTATGAGCTGTACGCTATAAACGGAATCCTGAATTCCTGTATTTGTAAAAGTAATTACCGGAATACTATCTGTAGATGTAAGGCCGTTTCCAAAGCTCCAATCAAAAGTCATATCTGCCCTATTTTGGCTCGTGATGTTAGGATTAGATGTGTTGGTAAACGCTATTTGTAACGGTCCACAGCTATCAACATTTGAGGGAACAAATCCAGCACTTGGTTTTGCATATACCACAAAGTTTTTGCTCGTACTATCCTGGCAACCATTACCATCTGTTACAGCCAATTGTATGGTGTAAATAATAGAGTCAGTTGCAGGTGATACAAAGCTGAATTGTGGTGAAGTTGAGTTTGTGTTTTGAGATGTAACACCTACTGTTGGATTGACACTCCAATTATGCAAAAAGCCCTGACCCGTAGTGGAAGTAGTTGGTAATAACGATATCGGGCCGCAACCCAATGAGTCCATGGATATTTGAGCTACAGGCCTACTCCTTATTACTATACTTTGTATAGAAGTATCGGCACAACCAGCATTATTTAATACAATCAATTGGATGGTATAGGTACTATCAAAACCCGATTGATTATCAGGAAATGATATATACGGTTCAAAGGCACTTGTATCGCCTATTTGAACCAAAGGACTTGAAGCCGACCAACTGTACAAAGGTGTTCCGCCATACACACTAGTATTGCTAGGTTGCAAACTATCATTAGCACAAAGAGAAGTGGCCAAAGCAAATTGTGCCAAAGGTGCTGGCTGCACTACCACCATTTTAGAAATACTATCTGAACAGCCATTGGAACCCGCTGTAATGCGCAGCTTGATGGTAACCAGACTGTCATTATTATTTGAACTATTAAATAACTGAATGCTTGGATTTAGGGAAGTAGAAAACAAAGAATCGTTTACAAACCACTGATGGCTTACACCCACCGAGCTACTGTCAAAAAAGGTGAATGAGGCTCCTGAACACAGGGTATCTTGTAAAACAGAAAAATCGGGAATCGGATTTACGATGGAGTAAAAGAGTTTCTCACTAGTGTCAGATGCACAGCCAAACGGACTAGTAGCAATCAACTGAACCAACACTGAGTCACCACCGTTGGTAATAGAGTAATTCATTCCATCATGACCTGTATTGGTTTGTAAAAGAACACCGGACATATTGAACACGCGCCATTCATAAGCTTGATTGGAAACATTGTACAGCACGGCTTTTACCTGTGCAGAATCCAATAAAAAGGGTGCGCAGCTCACACTATCCACTATCAGCATTTGTGCCTTAGGATTGGGGTGTACCGTTATAGAATCTACCAGGGTATCTGAGCAGCCCAGGCTATTGGTGGCAATTAGCTGCACCATATAAGTGGAGTCATGAACTCCACTATTTGTAAAAGAATAACCAAGGTTGGTGGAGGTAAATGTTTGGGCTCCTACCGTCCATTGGTACGAAAGGGTTTGCCCTAGTCCTGATAAACCTACTGTACTTGTATTTGTGAAATTTACAGTAAAAGGTCCGCAGCTATCCGTTTTCGATTTTGTAAAACCGGCAGTAGGCTGCGCATATACCGTGTAGGGTTTTGAAATACTATCTACACAGCCATTGGTATCCAAAATAGAAAGCACTATGGTATAGGTTGTAGAGTCCACACTAGGACTGGTAAAAATCAAGTTTGGAGTCATTGTATTTCCTCCAGTCAAAACAACATTAGTCATAGGACTTACACTCCATTGATAACTCAACCCTGTTCCGATCGAAACATTGGTGGGTAATAAATTGTAGGGAGCACAAGCCGGGGCTGGCAGTGTAAAATCGGCCAAAGGCTTACTATGTATCAGTATATTTTGAGAAATTGTATCACTACAACCATCGTTGGATATAACAATAAGCGTAATGCTGTAGATAGAATCAAATCCTGATTGGAAAGTAGGGAACCCAAAAATTGGGCTAATAGCCGTGGTATCGCTAATGCTAATTGATGGGCTAGAAGCTGCCCAACGATAGCTGGCAGCCGATCCTTTGTAGGTACTATTATTTAATACCGAAATACTATCACCTGCACAGGTACTAGCTACCATGCTAAACTGAGCTTTTGGTGCTGGCCAAACGGTAATGCTTTTCACAATGCTATCCGTACAGCCCGATCCGGCTTGAAACAATAATTTAATTTGAATAACAGAATCTGAACTGAATGAAGTATTGCTAAATGTGTGAATTGGATTTTGGGCCGTAGAAAATGGCTGACCATTCATAAACCATTGATGGCCGCTGCCCGCCCCACTCGAATCTGTAAAACTTACAGTAAGTGGCGTACAGCCTTGCAACACATCCATTCCAAAATTAGCATTGGGCTGTGCAATAACAGAAATATTGAGGGTATCGATATACGGGCAACCATTGACCCCAGTATAGCTATACAAAAGGGTGTGATTACCAAGGCTCGCTATTAGAGGACTAAATGTGCTGCCCGATACTCCAATTCCTATCCAAGTACCGCCCGGATGCGATGCACCTGATAATACCGTATCACCTTGATTTAGACACAGTGAAAAATCGGTTCCGGCCGAAAAATTGATTTTAGGATGAACCGTTATCAAAACACTATCTTCATAAATACAGCCCAAAGAGTCAGTCACTCGTAAGGTATACATCACAGTGCTATCAAGCGGTATGCGCCAAGGGTTTAGCACATTAGTAGCACCAAGCCCAGCATTAGGAGTCCATTGGTAGGTAAATGGTGCTGTACCGCCAACCACTGTTCCATTAAGCTGTACAGAATCTTGAGGACAAACACTTTGATCAGCACCGGCTGCCACCACAGGAGAAAGCATAACATTTACTTCAAAGGCTACACTATCACTACATCCCAAGGCATCAGTTACCTTTACGTACAAGGTAGTGTCTGTACTTAAATTGGTTAAAGCAATAGAATCGCTGCTGCTTTGATTGCTTAGGCTAAAAGAGCCCCATTCAAATTGATACGGCCCTGATCCTCCACTGGCATTTACCTTATAATAGATTGAATTTCCTTCACATAAAATTGTGTCTACCAATGGCACCAATAGTGCATTCTAGGTAGGGTTTTCGGTAAGTGTTACGGCCATTGTATCGCTAGAGCTACCACAAGTAGCAGATACTGTAAGTACCACTTGAAACGTGCCATACTGGGTAAAATCAATTAGGGGGAATGCTGAGGACTGAGATGTACCGCCTATAAAACTCCATCCCGTAGCCGGTATTACGCTCCACGAATAACTTACAGTAGATAAGCTATCCGAAATAATCGGAGCAATATTTGAATCTAAAAAATTGACCGAAGCCAGGCCGCAAATGGCGGTGTCATTTGGGAATAAAACGGTTGGTATTCCTTGCACCACCACGGTATCAAAAAGCTCAATGCTGTCACAGGTATTTTCGGCCACCATGCGGATGGGGTAGGTACCCACTTTAGAAAAACTGAAATTCTGGACAGTGTCATAAGGAAGAGCAGAAGTTAATTGGCCATTTATTGGGTTGGGTAAATGCCAACGAATATCCATCGTATCACATATACCCAGTATTTCGCCAACAAAAGACCCCGACATTTGCTGATTAGTACACACTGTATCTGTACTCAAAGCCAAATTTGCTACTGGCAGAGAATCAACACAAATAATAGAGGTTATGGTATCAGGGCTACACTCTAGTGCATTGCCCACAATCTGGGTAACGGTATAAGTACCCGTTTTGGTAAAAGTTACGTTCAATGGACTTACTCCGGCAACCCAACTTTGAGGATCAGCCAAGCCGTAGGTTGTTCCTAAATCAGCAAGTCCATTTGGGGTAGTAAATGTGCTAGGGCTAATTTCCCATATTGTTCTTCCGGCTGATGCTCCTAAACAACCAGAAGGGCGCGCAACTCCGCCAATCACCGAATTATCCACAATGGTAACCGGATTGTTAACACAGGTTTTTTGAGGAGCTAGAAATGCAGCTACTGAAGGCTTAGAAATATAGATAGGCTCTACAGTGGCCGCTCGATCAATACAAGGTACTGAAGCTCTAAGGCTCAATTCAAAGGCGTCTGTAAATTTAGAAGAGTTGATACCGCATGAACCAATGTAAAAGCGATGACAAACAGTATCGGGAGGAGGATGAGTAAACACCGTATCAGGACTTCCATCATTTGATGATAGCGTATAAATTGTAAACGGTGAATTAGCTGAAACATTAGTGATAGCCACGCATATTTCTATAAAACCATTTTTATCAGGAATACATTGATTGATTGCTCCTCCTGGAATATTAAACCCAATTGCCGGTTGCCTTCCAAAAAAGATATTGATGGTAGAAGTTCTGTCACAACCATTGCTATGATGCAAAGTTAATTTCACCTCATACAAGCCCGAAGTTACATAAGTATGAGTAATAGGTGTGGTTGGATTGCTTGGAAAAGTAGTTCCGGTTACTGAAGAACCATCACCAAAGTCTAAGGTATACGAGCTATAATTAGTTGCTAACGATTGATTATAAAAAACAAATGTGCTGTTGGTAGAAGACGTGTCACAATTATAATAGGTTGTAACTCCTTGCCAAATACGTGATGAACCAGTTGATTTCAAATTTGGCTCGGGCGCATCCTTTACATAAATAGTATCCGATACTGATCGGGAGCACGCCCCGTTGGTAACCGTGTACGTTACTATTCTATTTCCCACAGCACCAATATCTGGATCAAATTTATTTCCACTTACCCCTACCCCACTGTAGGTACCACCTGCCGGACTGCCAATAAGTGTAATAGGGCCATCACTTTCGCATAAGGTATCAGGTACGGTTAATGTGGGCTTAGTAAGAGTACGAGCATCTACCCAATAAGTTTTTGTTTTAAGAACATAGGTAGTATCATACACCCTTACTCTAGCCCTAAAAACACCCACGCTAGAATAGGTAACGGGGTGAGAACCTGCCCCCGTTGCTCTCGCAATAGAGCCTCCTTGAAATGTCCATACAATACTATCATGGCCAGATGAGTAACTAGCCGTATAAGCAATAGAAGTACTAGAATTAACACAAATAGAAATAGTGTCATTTACAGCATTAGGAACTGTTGATGTGGATAAAGTTTGTGCTATAGCCGAAGAAATGCTCAATACGAGCATTAAAAAAACAGCTAGTATAGATCGTGTATTAAACGACACAGTTTGGCGTAGTTTAAAATTATTAGGTCCTGCAAATTTGAGAATTTCAAATTTGTTTACACTACTCATTTTTAGGTATTAGACGAACTACACTATTATAGGACAAAACGACCTTTTTCTAGACCGATTACAACATTTGTTATATCCATTACAACATGGGTAGAGTTGTTGCTCAATATTGTTTAAGAGTTTTGGAAAACAAAATTTTCAACCATTAACCAAAGGGATTAAAAAAATGAAAAACACACTAAAATTGGGAGTCTTTATACTAGGTCTCATGCTTTTGGCGCCAAGTCTAAGTTGGTCGCAAAACACTGATGACCCAAAGCTGCAACCAAGTTCTGTTTGGGTGATAGAATATATTAGAACTACTGATGGATCTACTGGAGAATATTTAGACTACTTAGCTAAGTATTATGTAACAAACCTGGAGGCAGCAAAAACTGAAGGACGAGTAAAAGATTACAAGATAATCACCAGTATGCCAGGCAATGACGATGATTGGGATGTTATGATAATGATTGAGCATAAAGATTTTGCCGCCTTGGAAAAAGCTCAGGCAAACTTTGCAAAATGGATGGAGGAACGTGAAAAAACAGAATCAAAAGAAGATAAAGAAGCTCGTGAAAAAGCCGTTGGTAGCCGATTCGAATTGAGGACCATAATGGGTGGAAAACTAGCTAGAGAAGTAACAATCAAACCTTAAGTGCACAAAACAACCATTTAACCAAATCTGCACTTTCTGAACCCTGAGCTTAGGCTCAGGGTTTTGTTTTTAGTTAAATATTGACGAATTTAGTGCTCGGTTTTTCTACATTGAATTAAACCAACCTACATTTAATCAGCACTTAACACTCCCACCAATTGTGAAAAATGCAAAAACAATATTCGTCTTAATGATGACAGTATTAATGTTCCTATTTATGCTGTTGTTCATTTAAGCATTAATCTCCTTCCAAGATTTATTACATCCAATTGGTAAATCATTTTAGTTATTTCTAAAGAATGGTGAGGATTAATTCATATCTTATTGGATACGTAATTAATCCGCTAAAAACTAGTAATATCTATGCTCATCCGCCATCTTGTTTCTTTGTCATTTCTTCTTATACTTTCAATTTCGCTCACTGCTCAAAAAGCAGAATATAGAATAGAGTTTGCTGGCATACGAGTGGGTACTCAAAGTGTAGAGCAAATAAATATAGGATCTACCACCAAGGTGGTAGTACAAACCAAAGTAGTAATAGGCCTTGGTATTACGTACGAAATTGAGTATCGCCAAACAGCCACCTTTAAGGCTGGTTTACTCACAGAATCTGAGGTGACCGTAACTCGAAACGGTAAAATTTACAGCACCACCACAACCTTGTGGAACGGCTATTATTACATCATATCAGTAGATGGCAAAGAGAAAAGACTTTATCAAAAAATATATTACTCAGGTACTCTCTCTTACTTTTTAGAACCTAAAAATTTTGCATACCGCTATTCAGAAGCCAGGGGTGTATTAGAAAAAATAACCCTCAATAATGAAGGTGCTTACGAAGCTCAAAATGGAGGGAAGAGTGGTGCCAATTTGTACTATTACAATAACGGTATCCTCGAAAAATCAGTGATAAACGATGCTAAAATTAAGTTTGAAGTAATTAAAAACTAACTTCAACCTACCATCGTTTCACATCCTATTTTCCATACATTTGCCCCGCTTTTGGTTCCCGCATTTTGTGGGATTAAAAGGGAATTTGGTGAAAATCCAAAACAGTTCCCGCTGCTGTAAGCACCGCTAAGCGCTTTTCATCTACCGTCACTTTTTAGGTTATGCCTAAATGGGAAGACCGAAAAGCAGGGTGTAAGTCAGAAGACCTGCCAAGAGTTTAATTTAAACTCCAATGCTTTCGGGAAAAAGGCAAGGTGACTATGAAAAGCCCACTATACATTTTCGTCTTTTTTGGCTGGTTGTTTTACCCTGGCATTTTTGTTAAGGCACAGTATAGCCCTGATACTGTTGTATTACAGGATGCTGTGGTGAGTGATTTCTACTTAAAGCATCTAAGTAGTGGGTATAAAATTGCCCCTATAGATAGCGCTACTTTATTGGCCAACAATACCAAAGATCTAAGTAGCCTGTTAGCCCAAAACAGCACAGTGTATATCAAAAACTATGGCCCAAACCAGTTAGCTTCTACCTCATTTAGAGGCGGCAGTGCCTCGCACACAGCGGTAGTTTGGAATGGCTTCAACCTTAGTAGCAGTATGAATGGAATGATCGACCTTTCTCTTATTCCAACTGGATTGATGGATCAGGTAGAAGTGCAATACGGGGCTTCTACATCGCTGTGGGGAAGCGGTGCTGTGGGTGGTTCCATATTGTTAAATAATCAAGCTTATTTCAGCAGTGGCTGGCAAGTTTCGTATGGAAATGATTTTGGGAGCTTTGGACGTCAATCGCATTTTGGAAGTGTGAAATTCGGAAATAAAAAGCTTTACACTTCTGTAAAATTATATACTACTCATGCTGAAAACGATTTTGAGTATGCTGAGGAGTTTACACTAAAAAGTGGAAGAACTAAACAAGAACACAGCCAGCAAAAGGCTCATGGTATTTTAGCAGAAGCTCATTGGCTTATAAAGCCCAAACACAAACTCAACCTCAACTATTGGTATCAATACAGTGATAGAAACCTACCACCTACCCTTGCCGAAACGGAGAGTACCGCTTGGCAAAAAGACATTAACAACAAGCTAGCCTTGCACTATCAATATTTTGGAAGAAAGCATTCTGTTCAATTTCGTTCGGCTTGGTTATCTGATGACTTCCTTTATTATAACAATGGACTAGGTAATGAGGATGGACTGGCTGACAGCTGGATAACCGAAGCTACTTGGAACTTAAAAATAAATCCTAAGCAGGAATTAACTCTGGGGGTTAATCACACTGAAAATTGGGTGAATTCAGACGATTACAACAATTTTGACCAGCAAATTAGAAATGCTCTTTTTGCGGCTTTTCAGCAAAAATTTACCGCCAAATGGACAGCATCAATAAACGCTCGCCAGGAATGGGTAGATGCTGAAATGGTTCCCTTTACTTTTTCGGTAGGTTCTGATTATCAAGTTTTGAAAAAAATAAAACTCATGGGCAATTTTTCAAAATTGTACAGAACCCCAAACTTGAACGACCTGTATTGGGCGCAAGGTGGCAGCACCGATTTAAAATCGGAAAACGGATATGCCATAGAACTAGGCACCGAACTGGAAATAGTAAAAAACAAGAAATGGGAAGCGAGTGTTGGGGTCAACCTTTTTTACCGTAAGGTAAATAACTGGATAGTATGGACACCCGGACAGCCCTACTGGACACCACAAAATTTACTAGAAGTAACAAGCAAAGGGATAGAAACCCAATGGAATTTGCTTAGAACATGGAAAAACTGGAAACTGGGTTTTGACTTCAACACGGCCTACATCCATTCGTACAACACCAAGGCCAGTGTAAATAATGAAAATTCATTGGGCAAACAATTGATTTATGTACCACTATATACTGGCAATGCGGGCGTACAGCTTTATTATAAAAAATGGAGTTTGCGCTATAACCATAGCTACACCGGCTACACCTATACTTTGGCCGACCACAGCCAATATTTAGAACCCTATCAAGTGGCCAATGTACAGTTGAGTTATGTATATAGACTAAAAACGCTGGAAATATATACACGCTTGGGGATAGACAACTTGTGGAACGAGGCCTATAGCGTAGTGCAAAATAGGCCAATGCCCTTACAACAATTTCATTTTTCAATTCAATTTCATTTTAAACAAAAACTAAAAACATCATGAAAAAAATCTTACTAGGTCTTGCCAGCTCTTGCTTCGTGGCATTAAATGCTCAAGTTT
>JAUICR010000337.1 GCA_030427785.1 Bacteroidia bacterium
GGGTAGTATCAACAAGGCCTTTGATCTGCTGCTGGAGCATGATCTGCGGGTGCACGGGGAAATTTTGTTACGTGTGCGCCACTGCCTGTTGACCACGCCCGGCAACGCCGGCAAGATCAAGGAGGTCCGCAGCCATCCGCAGGCGTTAGCCCAATGTGAAGGGTATATGAATCGCCAAGGCTATACCGCCGTGACCTGGTATGACACGGCCGGCAGTGCCAAAGATCTGGCGGCAAAACCGGAGGAGGGTGTTGCCGTGATCGCTAGCCGCCTTTCTGCTGGAACCTATGGATTGGAGATTGTAGAAACTGACATTGAAGATATCGCATCGCCATGGTATAGCACTTTTGGTAGCCCCGATTATTATCATGTGAGTTGTGGATTCCCAGGGGATGCTACCTCTACTAATAACGCAATACCTTTTGATGGTGATGGCTTTGCTGGAATTGCCATGTACGGTGATACCGGAACTGCTTATGTTAGAGAATATCTTCATGGAAAATTAAAATTCCCACTTACAGCCGGACAATTTTATAGAGTTACTTTTTATGTAAAGCCAGTAAATAACTCTGTTGCTGGATGGGGATATGCCATCAATAACATAGGAATGCATTTGAGTAATGATCCTTTAGATACTATTCCTTTAGACAAAGTACTTCCGTATAAGCCTCAAGTGTACGCGGGAGACCCCGTGGTAGCTGAAAGCTATTGGTCAGCAGTATGTGGAGTGTTTGAAGCTAAAGGTGGTGAAGAATACATTACTATAGGAAATTTTAATGATGATGCCGGAACGGATGCTGTTCCGCTATTAGGAGCCACAGGGCCACAAGGAGCCTATTACTTAGTAGACTATGTAGAGGTTGTTCCTAATGATTTACCTCAACTACCAAAGGATACTATTATTTGTACAGATCAGCGCATTGATGTTACTATCGATGAGCCAGATGTTACTGTAGTATGGAATGATGGATTTACTGGAAAGAACTTTATCATTACAAAACCTGGAACTTACAGCGCAACTATTTCGTCTCCTGGGTGTACCTATGTAGATACACTTGTGGTAGACCCTGCAAACTGTGTAGAGTGTAAGATGTACATTCCTAATGCCTTTACACCTAACGGTGATCACATTAATGATCTATTTGAGATTAAAGCTAGCTGCGCAGAAGATTTAGTAGAATATCATATTATGATTTATGATAGATGGGGTCAAAAAGTATACGAAAGCCGAAGTATCAACCAACCATGGAATGGAGGTGACTTCTTAGAAGGTGTATATGTGTACAATTTAGAGTACACCTATCCACTGTACAGGCAAACTCAAACTCTAAGCCGAAGAGGAACTATTACTCTTATTAAATAAGTAAGGTTTAAAAAGCATAAAACTCCCTTCATAACTGAAGGGAGTTTTTTTTTATCAATAATTCAACTCAATTTGTAAATAGTGGCAATGAAAAAAATCTATTGTCTGTTCACTCTTCCCATTATACTCACCAGTTGTATTGAAATAAACTCAACTCACCCAAACGAATCATTTACTCATTGGGCAGGGTTTACACCAAGCGACAGTTTAGAAGTACTGGAAGGTGCTTATTGGCAATCAGCTCATTGGACCAAAGAATACATAGTGTATTTAAAGCTCAAGCCAAGTAAAAAATGGTGGAACGACTTTATACAATCCAATGCTCTCTCGAGAACTAGAGAAAAATGGCAGGCTCCGGATGACGCGCCCACTTGGTTTACCCCAAACAAGCAATCCATTATGTACAATTCAGGCGAAGAGTTTAGTTTTGGCTCTCGATACTTTAGAGACAGTCTTACGGGCGAATGTTATATCTACGAAATCCAATTGTAGTATACAGTTAAGTACCTAGCATTCATTTTCTTTCTTATTTCATGATATTCAAATACCCTGTTTTTTGCCCTTGATCAGAACTGAAATTATACATGTAAATATCAGCCTTTGCAATTTCGCCACCAATAGTTCCATCCCAAAATTCTTCGAACGGTCTGTCGGTTTCAAAAACCTTGGAGCCCCATCGGGTATAGATTTCTAATCGTGCATTTTCAAAACACCCTGGATTAGATTTTAATTCGTAGGTATCATTTAATCCATCGTTATTAG
>JAUICR010000119.1 GCA_030427785.1 Bacteroidia bacterium
GCCCACATAAATACTATCTCCTGGGCAAATACTATCCACAGCAGAAATCGAGAAAGTAGGATTCACCATTACTGTAACTTGTGATATGCTGTCGCATCCATTCTGATTGTATAATGTATCATAATATGTTCCGGCTAGCGTAAGTACTTGTCCAAAAACGATGGCGGTATCACCATCACATATTTCAACTAAAGGCAGCACAGTGACAGAACCTGGATCATAAGTAGTGGTAGTAACTATTATCGAGTCACACCCATCAGATCCAGCAAGTGTCTGATAACTTATTCCAGCAAGACTAGAATCACAACTAATCGCACTAAGATGAGTAGTATCATTAACACATGGAATAGGTACATATATCACGGTGGTAATCACAATGCTGTCACAAGAATTTGAACCTGTTAAAACCTGAACAAATACGCCTGCCAAAGTACTGTCCGAAGTAGTTGTGTTTATGAAAGTACTGTCTATAGGATTCACAACCAGAGTTTGTTTTAAAATACTGTCACAACCATTCTGATTGGACAATACACTCATATAAGTTCCAGCCGATGTTTGGTAGGCTCCAAAAATGAGCGCACTATCGCCCTCACATATTATGGCATCGCTCAACATTTGCATACTTCCAGGATCGTACATAATGGTGGTGGTAACCACAGAATCACATCCATCTGAGCCCGTTAATACTTGCACAGCAGTTCCAGCTAAACTGGAATCGCAGGTTACTTGATTTACAAACGTACTATCCGTAATTAGGCAAGGCGAGCAAGCATTATCGGCCGCACCTGGAGAGCCAAATAAGGCAAATCCATTAATAACTTTTCCGGATGCTGTGGTAGAAACTTGCCAATTAACTCCATCATTGTTATCCACCAAGGGATCGCATAATACGATGGACGGCCCGTCACCATCGGCTCCACTAGGCCAAGGATTAGAATTATCGTAATTAACAGAATCAATAGTTCTTCCTAAACTATCTTTTAATACGATACCCTCTCCTCCATTTATTAGGCTACCACTAGCCCACTGTATGACACTTACTCCAAATTGACTAAGCATTGCGCTACTACTTTTTGCCACCACTATATAGCCTCCAGCAGGAATATTTACAGCTCCAAACGTGTGCGATATACCTTGAGTAAATTCATAGCCATTTAAGTTTATAGCAGTGGATGTAGGATTATGTATTTCAATAAACTCTAGAGAGTCAGTTCCTGACTCTGGAGGGTTGTACATTATTTCGGTTATTACTAATGTATCGAGAGAAATTGGCGGCACATATGTAACTGTAGTAATTACAGTGCTATCACAACCATCTTGATTTGTGTATGTCTGCGAAAAAACACCCGCCTGACCAGGATCATTCGTAACCGAAGATTCATATACGGTATCTAGCATATTCAGCGAAAGCATCTTAGATACTATGCTATCACACCCGTTCATATTTTTCAGGGTATCATAATACACACCCGCAGCTTTTTGGTACACCCCAAATATCATCAAACTATCACCTTCACAAATGGACATAGCGGGTAGACTAGAGTTGTTACCGGGGTCATATGTTGCGGTTGTAACTAAGATAGAATCGCAACCATCACTTCCAGCAAGAGTCTGATAAGTTATTCCTGCTAAGGTAGAATCGCAAGTCACTGCACTTTGGTAGGTTGTATCATTTACGCAAGGAATTGGAACATAAACTACTGTAGTAATTACCACACTATCGCAGGAATTTGATCCTGTTAACACCTGAACAAATACGCCAGCCATAGTACTATCTGAAGTAGTGGTATTTAGAAATGTGCTGTCTATCGGATTTACGATTAAACGTTGTACCAAAATGCTATCGCAACCATTTTGATTGGGAACTGTATCTCTGTAAAGTTTTTCCATACTTTGATAGTTACCAAAAATCAAAACACTGTCTCCTTCGCATATTGTTACATTGGCAAGGGCCGTCAATGTTTCGGGGTCAAATACTGTGGTGGTAGTAACAATAGAGTCACACCCATCCGATCCGGTAAGTATTTGAACAACTGTACCCGCTTGGGTGCTATCGCAGGTGATTTGAGTAACGAAAGTGGAATCTAAAACTGGACAAGGAGAACAAGCATTGTCTGAAGCTCCAGGTGAGCCATACAGGGCATAACCATTGACTACTTTTCCTGTTGCAGAACTAGAAACTTGCCAATTGGTACCAACATTATTATCGAGGGTTGGATCGCATAAAACTATTGAAGGTCCATCGCCATCCGCTCCAGATGGCCAAGGCGAAGAGTTATCATAATCAACTGAGTCAACCGTATTTCCATAACTATCCTTCAAAACTATGTCCTCGCCTGTATTGGTAAGAACTCCACTATTCCATTGAATTGCATTTACTCCAAATTGACTAAGCATGGCGCTACTACTTTTTGCAACTACCACATAACCACCAGCAGGAATATTTACAGCTCCAAACGTGTGCGATATACCTTGAGTAAATTCATAGCCATTTAAGTTTATAGCAGTGGATGTAGGATTATGTATTTCAATAAACTCTAGAGAGTCAGTTCCTGACTCTGGTGGGTTGTACATAATTTCAGTTATAACTAGTGTATCGGCCACAGGTATAGAAGGTGCTATGAATAAACTAGCTTCAGTTTTACTACAACCAGCAGTTTTTTGTAAAGATGCCGTAACGTTATAAGGTTGTCCGTTGGCCGGTAACCCCGAAAGTACTACAGTCTGACTATCGGTTGAAGTCACCAAAAAACTTATTCCATTCACGATTAAACTATCACCTGAAATAGCCCCAGTAAACTTGACTTTAATACCTACATGGTATGTACTACCACCAGCATCTAATGTTGGGCCACTGTCTACCGAAATATCAATTATATCACAAAGTGAGTCGTACAAAGTCCTCATAGCAGCATCGGCTTGGATAAGTCCCGCTCCTGTAAGAAAATCAAATCCTAGTGTGTTCATATCTATAGCTGAGGCAGCTAGAAATGATCTGATTTCTTTAGGACTAATAGTAGGGTTGGCTTCTTTCATTAGGCATGCCACTGCCGCTGCATTTGGAGCGGCTGCAGATGTACCAAAGAAGTTATTACTACCCCCACCAAAAAAAGTATTACTAATTCCATCGTTAGCTGTAAACTCAGGTTTGTTTCTAGTAGTGGGCGTTATAGCATTTCCATTTATATCAAAACGAATTTGAACACCTCCTGAAGATGTAAAAGGTTCGGCTAAAGGTGGATTTACACCATAAGCTGGCGATTGGAACCATGCACATGCGCCAACAGCATTGGCGCCTGCGGCATTACTATGCCCAAATCCTGTAGATTGACCATTAACTGTGGTAGAGGCATATTCATTAATGCTTAAGCCACTTGCTCCTACCAGTACCCATTTTAATACGGCTGGTGTAGGACCAGAATATCGTCTTATCGCAATATTGAAGGTAAAGGTTCCACCTGAAGGGGCAGTCCTTACTATTAACTCGCTAGGAATTGTAGTCACACCTTGATCATCTACGCTAAAATTTAAAATTCCAGTACCTGAAGCATCATAGATATACAAGTCTAAGTCGGTATTAGGGTTGTTGCTAGTAATATTTCCCCAGGGGTCATGCCACTGCAGTACTAGATTGATACGTGAATTTGCACTTACTGTAATACTTTGCATTGTATCTACCCCGGGTCCTGGGTCAAAATCATGAAACCTTCCATTTGGAGTTGGTGTAAATGCAGCCTCATACGAAGCTTGAGCATAGTTACCCGCTGAACTAAAATAACTCACCCCTTGAGAGAAGACCTGATCGCAGGCTTGGGCAATTTCCCCGTCCATGTAAAATGGCTCCTCAAAATATCGTATATCATCCACTATTACATCACAACCATAGGTATTTGCTAAGTTTATGATATCATTTGCAAAGGTTGTGGGACCTAGAAATGCGGTATTAGAATACAAGGCGGCCCCTGGAGCCAAGTCATGTATTAGCTCGCACATGGCTCTACCCTCATCACTCCCCGAAACCAAATCTTTAACTACTGTCACACCTGTTGTATATCCATTTGGGTTTCCAGGGCCAGGCAGGTCACCTAGCAGCACCGTTCCAGCTGCGCCCGAATTAGCATCATAGCTATCAGAAAGAACACCAATCTTTACGCCTGAACCATCTAGGTTATAACTATTCCTTGTTGCTTTTACCACCATTGCCGAATCGGCTTCAGAATCTACAGACCCAATATTTGTTGAAGGTTTTACAACCACCTCAGCATATTGTAGAGAACTGAGTTTGGCCAATTCTAAAACCTTATTTATATCAAGCCACGCATCAATAGTACGCTTGCGCATGCTGACTTCCGTTGCTCCAAGCCCTTTTAATTGCGAAGCTAGCTCTTCACCTGAGCTTATAGCCAGGGCAGTAATTCTTACTTTGGTTTTGTGTATAACAAACTGATCCATATTGACCTCTTGCATTCCTTTCAAATCGGTGCCTTGATTGATAAAATCCAAATAGACAGATTGTAGATGATTGCCAATTTTGGCAGATTGCGACTCGGATAGTCCTTCTAATACAGGATGTTGAACAAGCCTGGGCAGCTGCTGTGCCAGGCCAGAAAATTGTAATAGGAAAAGGGTCATTACACCCAAAAAGATGTGACGTATATTCATGGTTAAGGTTTTAAAAAGTGATCTACTAGGGAGTAATCACTTTAATTAAAATTAGGTAAGCTAAATATAGAGTTTATTTGCCACTAAATAAATACTCGAATCCAGAAAAGGTCACCCCAAAGAATATTTAACCCACTTTTTATTACACCAGAATCCCTACCGGCACCAGCCTTATTCACATCAATAAATTCTTGTCTGATTGAAAAAAAAGGAAATGTTCTACTTCAAGTTTGCACCACGTTTTTCGGGATCGTACTTAATGAAAATATTCATCCACATAATTCTTGAAACTCTAAGAATCATAGGAGACCCCAGTACCAATGTGATGGTTAATGCAATAATAATATCCCACATGCTTGGATCGAAAAAAATATGGCACAAGATGAATACGGCCACCCCTAGTGCTACTGTAAGCGCATAACTCGCATACATGGCTCCATACAAACATCTTAGAAAGGGCATAAGGATTTTTATGCGTAAAAATATCACCCTCTTGACAGCGAGGGCATTTATTTCTAAAGATACTATTGAGCTTTGAGCCTTTTCCTAAAATTGCCATGATGCAGAATTAAGCGGCAAAGCTAGTGATGTGAGGTAATAAAAAGGCACTCATTAGTAAATTCGAATAAAATCAACAATTCACAAAAAAACCCAGACAGAATCAACATAATTCTGTCTGGGTTCATTTCTATGAATATGACTTAGTCTATTGCTTCACTATTTTCACTGTAGATATTTGATGGCCTACCTCCTCTATTTCGAAAATGTAAACTCCTTTAGGTAAACCTTTAAGGTCAACTTTCACGGTTTTTTCTGAATTATAGGTTTCAGCAATTATTAGCTTACCGGCAAAATCAAATAAGCGTATGCCATTTATTGCCAACTCTGTGTCAATATTAACAACTTCAGTAGCAGGATTAGGATACACCAACAATCCTAGATCGGTACCTGCAAATTCGCTTGCCTTTCTAATAATACTACTGTCTTGGCAGTTAATATCCATTCTAAAGGAGAACCCTCCCTTGTCATTGACCTTACCCAAATTACGCACAGCCACAATCACTTCGTTAGTGCCCGTTACAAGAGTACCATGGATGCTTGGAGGTACTACATTAAAGGCATCGCCTCCCATAAAACCGTTGCTTACCGTACCGTTGCTATAGAATTTTAAATCATGAGCTGGGAACTTATAATTGGATCTTCCAAAGTTTGTAATCAAAGCTACTCGTTGTCCATTTAAATAAATATCCGCTTGATCATCTACAGTGATAAGCAATCTTACATCCAAATCATTAATCTGATTGAGTAAAAACTCCTTACGGAAATATGTAATAGAATTTCCAGTGGAAATTACATCGCTTCCATCTATGTCATTAATACTTGGATAACCATACGGCTGGCCAATTACCACTGCATCAGTAAATGTTGCTGATGCAGGCAAAGAGGAAACTCCATTCCACAATCCAAAGAGATTACTAGATGACACTACGGTGCTCTTCATCCATGTATTATCACTTACCACCGTCACACAGTTTTGGGTAGTAGTATCCACTATACATCCTGAATCTGATCGAATAATCAACAAGGTGGTCAATACACTATCACAACCATAGGAGGCCGTAAATACATCCACATAATTGCCAGAGACCGTTTGCCAAGCTCCACCTAAGTACAAACTATCACCTGGGCAAATACTATCCAATACCAGATTGTTGGCGGTTGGTTTCACCACAAGAGTAGTTGTTAGGATACTATCACAACCATTCCTATTCACAAGGCTATCCACATAGTTTCCGGCTATCTTTCTGAAAACACCAAATATTTGAATGCTGTCCCCGTCACAAATTTGAACATCAGGTAATGCGGTGGTACTTCCGGGGTCAAATACTGTGATGGTAGTAACTACGCTGTCGCAACCATCATTTCCTAGATAATTAGTTACTGAAACGCCCGCCATACTTGAGTCACAACTAATCTCATGTACGGTAACGGAATCTATTGAGCAAGGTCCTGGTTGATAAATGAAAGTTGTAATAACGATACTATCACAGCCGGCATTATTTGTTAGAGTATCCACAAATACTCCTGCCATGGTACTGTCATTGGTATTAGCAGTCAGTAAAGTAGTATCTATAGAATTTACAATTAGGCTTTGAGCCAAAATACTATCGCAGCCATTTTGATTGGCTAAGGTGTCAAAATAAGTACCGGCCATGGTTTGGTATAGGCCAAAAATCATGACACTATCACCTTTGCATATTGCCGCCTGAGGCAGTACCATTTGCGAACCTTGATCAAAGGTTATTATGGTGGTTACCGTACTGTCGCAACCACCTATTGTTATAAAGGCTTGCACAAAAGTGCCCGTATCACCTATGTTGCAAGTTTGAATATTAATTAGTGTGTCATAGCTAGGCAGTAAAGAAGTTATGGTAACTACCATTGAGTCGCAGCCTGCAGTGTTTGTTAAATTTTGAATAGAAATACCAGTATCACCTGGTGTGCAGCTTTGAGCCAAAATAGTGACCGAATCATTAGAACATAAACTTGCAAACCCACAACTAAGGTCAAAGCCATCTCCAATGCCTCCTGCAAAAATTGAATTTGATGAAGTTTGTAGATAGTGTATATGATCAAATCCATCACTTGTGCCACCTGCAAAGATGCCATTGCCAGAAGGTAGAATATAGTAGCTAGCGTCAAATCCATCAGCAGTGGCTCCTACGTAAATACCGTTATTCGCTGCTAGGATATAATATGCCAAATCATGGCCATCAGCATCGCCACCTGAAAAAACCAAATTGTTAAGAATAGGTATATAGTTGGATTGGTCAAAGCCATCTCCACTTCCACCAATAAATAGATTATTACTTACAGATGGAATAAAAGAACTAAGATCATGTCCATCACCCTGTGATCCAATAAAAACAGAATTATTGGATGACTGAATCATGCCATTCTCATGGTAGCCATCTTGGGTGCCACCATTAAAGATGTTGTTGTTAGATTGACCTATCATTAAAAATGAAAGACAACCAAACAAGAAAATCCATAATATGGAATTGTTGGGTAAAGGCATGGTCACGTTTTTTTAAAAACTAGAACGCACCAATCTACCTCCTACATCGCTAAATCGGGAAGCTATGGTCAAGGTTGCAAGCCTACGGCTAGATACTCTAATGTCTGACAATGGATTGCTATACCCACCACCTCGCAGCCCAATGCCAACGCCAGATGAACCTCCAGAGTATGTTGGCCAACCCGAAACGGTTGAGTTTCCTGTTGATGTGCCAATAATGCCATTCCCATGATTGGGTGTAAAATTCCTTCCTTGAGGTGCCCCAGTAGTAACTGTGATTTCCCAAATGTTTCCGGACATTTCCATTACACCATAGTAAGATCCTCCAGACTCTTGTCGTGACGGAGTAACAGCGCTGGCAGCAATTATTCCACAGCGCCAAGGACCATTTGAAATAACCGGACGGGTAGTTCCATAAATAACATTTCCTGTACCGGTACCCATATTTGTAAATAATTCGTTGGGCATACCACTATTTGAAACGGTGTATGGTGAGTTGAATGCATTTGCATTTCCCCATGCACCTTCATCCACGGCTGGCGTGCGTGGTCCTCTACAAGCCTTTTCATATTCCAATTCAGTCATTGGCCGTAAGCCCGACCAATCGGCATAAGCCGCAACATCTGCCCATGATAGATAATTACACGCCCTATCTGGTGCACTCGCTACATACACTTCAGGTGGGGCACCAGCATCCGAAATG
Organism: Bacteroidia bacterium; assembly: GCA_030427785.1. GTDB lineage: Bacteria > Bacteroidota > Bacteroidia > Flavobacteriales > Schleiferiaceae > Owenweeksia. The sequence goes on from JAUICR010000119.1 coordinate 8,445, forward strand.
GTATGATTGGTGACCCCATTAAAATCAGGAAAGCGATTGACTGCTGCAGGGCTTGATAGCTTATTTAAGAATGCTGCATATTGGCCCTGACTGATTTCATACTTCTGAATGTAAAATTCATTGAAGCCCTTAGGATAACTAGCTGGTAATGTTTGGGTGGTAACGTCATTATAGTCATCGGCCATTCCCATACCAAAGGCATTGTTATTGCCAAGGTTAGCAATGTTGTTTCCGCCCAAAGTAATAGCATTTTCAGAAGTAATAACAAACGGATTTGTACTAGTACCAGCTTCAAAGTTACCTACGGGATTTGGAGAATCGTCCCCCAATGAAAATGGGCCCTGAGGGATATACACCATCTCAATGGCTAAGACACAAATCTCGATAACGGCATCGTCAGGTACACTTCCGTAATTCCACTGTAACTCCACCCCTGTAAAATTCACATTACCTATACCATCTGCACTTCTGTGAATAAAAGCTCCAACAGCATCGCTGCTCACATCGATAGTAGCGCCAGCCGGAGCCACAAAACCAAGGTTGGATATTAGGGCACGCTGCCATTCCGTATCAGGGTCTTCTCGAAACTTGATAAAAATCCAAGCTGCATCATAATTGCTTTCAAAAGTAGAGGTGCGCCATGAGTTCTCCCAAGAGATATCAAATTGCACCTGATAGGTATTGGCTGTTGTGTTTTGTCCTGTAAGGGTTACATTGGAGACTTGAATGTTATTTGCCAACAGGCCCATCGAACCTGCCATAAAAAGACAAACTAGGGTAATGATTGATTTCATAATACGGTGTTTTGGTTATTAACTGTTCTTTAATTAATGAGGCGAACTATTAACCTTACCAAGGTACGCTTTATACGACATAACTATTACATTACCCGCGTAAAATTCACTCAACTACCTTAAAAACAACTACTCACACTATAATAACTTCTTCATTAACACCAAAAACCATTGATTTATTCAGCTATTTGACTCCTAAAAAAACACAAATACAACCAGGCCAGAGAGCCATTACGTCCTTTCTTACAATTCGTAAACCTCTAATTGTGGTAAAATATGTTTCCTGTTAAAGCCTAGATCCTCAATTAGTTTTTTTTGGCCTAATTTCAATGACCGTGAGTTATTGATTAATTTGATTCTTAAAATCTCTAGCCACACTTTATCCCAAAGTCACCGATATTCCTTTCCATCCATTTACTTTTGCAGCCTATGGTAGGAATCAATAATATCAGCCTTCAGTACAACGACAGAAAGTTATTTAAAGGCATTTCATTTTTAGTAAACCCCAATGATAAAATTGGATTGGTGGGCAGTAATGGCGCAGGTAAATCCACCTTACTTAAATTAATAAATGGAGAAATAAATCCAGACTCAGGATCTATTAGCACACCAAAAGATTTTAATCTAGGTTACTTACCTCAAGAGCTGCCCCTGTATGATGGGAGAACCGTTTGGGAAGAAGCAGAGTCAGCTTTTAGTGAGATAAAGGATATCGAGAAAAAGATAGAAACTATTAACCATCAGTTGGAAGTAAGGACTGACTATGAGACGGATTCATACATGGCTCTCATCGAAGACCTGAACCACCTGACTGAGCGGTTTAACATGGTGGGTGGATACACTTATCATGCAGAACTGGAGCGCATCCTTGCAGGTTTAGGATTTAAGAGAGAAGACTTTGACAGGCAAACTACTGAGTTTAGTGGTGGTTGGCGAATGCGAATAGAATTGGCTAAACTCTTATTGGCCAAAAACGACTTGATGCTGCTGGATGAGCCTACCAACCATCTTGATATCAACTCGATTGTATGGCTTGAAGATTTCCTGAAAAACTACGAAGGTGCCATTGTAATGGTTTCTCACGATAGATTCTTTTTGGATGAAATCACAAACCGCACTGTAGAGGTGGTACAAGGAACCGTATATGACTACCCCGTGCCTTACACCAAATTTACCAACCTGAGAGCCGAACGCATTGCCTTGCAGATGCAGGAGCAGAAAAATCAGGAAAAGGAAATAAAACACACCGAGCAGCTAATCGAAAAATTTAGGGCCAAGGCATCTAAAGCTACTATGGCGCAGAGCTTAATAAAGAAGCTTGACAAAATGGATCGCATAGAAGTGGACGT
>JAUICR010000338.1 GCA_030427785.1 Bacteroidia bacterium
AAACGCTCACGCTGGTCAATGGGGTCATTAAGTTCTGAATAGGCATTGGCCAACTCTTTTCCATTTACCATTAGTTCAAAACGCTCAGTAAGATTCGGGTTGTCTCTGTGCTTTTTGCAAAGTGGTGACATCTCCACCGGATAATCAGTAATGAAGGTAGGCTGGATATAATGCGGTTCACATTTTTCTCCAAAAATTTCATCAATGAGCTTTCCTTTGCCCATTGAGTCATCGGTTTCAATCCCCAGTTTTTTACAAACTTCTCTAATTTCGGAAACGGACATTTCACCCACTTCAAAACCTGTATGTTCTTTAATAGAATCTAACATACTGATGCGCTTATAAGGTGCTTTAAGGTCAATTTCATTTTCACCAATTTTTACCTTAGTAGTACCATTTACAGCAATGGCTGCTGCCTCTATCATTTGCTCGGTAAAATCCATCATCCAGAAATAATCCTTGTAGGCCACATAGATTTCCATTACGGTAAACTCCGGATTGTGCGTGCGATCCATACCTTCATTTCTAAAGTCCTTGGCAAACTCGTAAACGCCATCAAAACCACCTATGATAAGTCGTTTTAGATAAAGCTCATTTGCTATCCTGAGGTACAAAGGCATGTCTAATGCATTGTGATGGGTAACAAAAGGCCTTGCGGCAGCACCACCGGGTATAGGTTGCAGAATGGGGGTTTCTACTTCAAAATAATCACGTTCGTTAAAGAATTTGCGTAAAGCATTCATCAGCTTGGTACGCTTTATAAAGGTTTCTTTCACGCCTTTATTTACCACCAAATCCACATAGCGCATGCGGTAACGCAACTCAGGGTCGCTAAATTTATCATGCTCTTTACCCTCGGCATCTACTTTTACTGTGGGAAGTGGCCTTAAGGTCTTGCTTAGCACCGTAAACTTTTCTACCGAAACGGTAATTTCTCCCACTTGAGTGGTAAACAACTTTCCTTCAATTCCGATAAAGTCCCCTAAGTCAAGCAGTTTTTTGAACACTACATTGTACATAGACTTATCCTCGCCCGGGCAAATTTCATCACGATTGAAGTACACCTGAATACGGCCTTTGCTATCCTGAATTTCTCCAAACGATGCCTTTCCTTGAATTTTCTTTCGCATCAATCGGCCGGCAATAATCACTTTTTTGCCTTCCTCATAATTTTCTAATATATCGGTAGAATAATGATCTACAGGAAATAGTGCCGCTGGGTAGGGCTCAATACCTTCATTTCGAAGTTGGGTAAGAGCTTCTCTTCTTTGAATTTCTTGTTCAGAAAGGTGCTGACTCATAGGGTGCTAAAATTTTTGCAAATGTAGGCATCATAAAAATTTTTAGAGATGGAAAAGTTAATCCTGTTTTGAAGAAATGTTTTGCGGGTCTTGTAATTATGCGTACGGTGTTAACGAATTATCCGTTATTAGCGTTTGCTGTAAGAAAAAGTACAATAAAGCAAATGAGGTGAGTTTTAAATACATGAGATTTTCAACTATTGCATTGTTTCTAGTGGGCACTATATGTGTGGCTCAAGAAGCAGCCCACACTTTGTCATTGTCGTACAAAACAGGGTATACAAATGACGACTATACCTTTTACTACGAAGCGAGGTATGAACGCTGGGAATCTTGGATTGTTAACAAGCCGCTCCATAGTCTTGATGTAGATTATAGTTATACTATTTCTCGTCACGTTGTATTTAGTACGGGCTTATCATACGATTTTATCACAATAATTTACGAGGACTCAGAGTTTTTGGACGGAGGTTGGGTTTTTAATGATACAAGACCTCTGGAGTCACATAGGGGTTATATCAGTCCTCATGTGGGCTTAGGTTTGTTCGCAGAAATTGGTCGGAAATTGAAGCTGTCGGGATCGGTATATCTTAGTATTCAGCTACCTGTAAGTAGTTATGACTTAGTAGAGAAATACACAGGTGAACAGTTTAAACTTAGCCCAACAATTGACGATGTAGATTTTCGAGAGGCTATAATGTACGGGCCAGGGATGGATGTGCAGTTACAATGGAGCCCGTGGAGGTATGGCGAGCAAAAGAATCTGGCCTTACTTTTTAAGATGGACGCCCAGTTGCTTTA
>JAUICR010000339.1 GCA_030427785.1 Bacteroidia bacterium
CATGCCTTCGAAGTAGCGTTGCAACGCGCAGAGGCGGCGATCATTCTAGGCAGTGATATTGCACAGATTGACACCTCGATTATTGAGCAAGCCTTTGCAGCACTCTCCAGCCATGATTATGTCATCGGTCCTGCCATAGATGGTGGCTACTACCTCCTCGGCATGAAACGCCACAGCCCGGAGCTATTTCAAGACATGGAGTGGAGCACCAATCAGGTCGCCCAAATCACACAGGAACGCATACTGGAAAACGGAGGCACACTTGGCTTTGCCCCTACCCTCTCGGATATTGACTATGCGGAGGACTGGGAAAAATATGGCTGGGAAATTTAGACCCTACGAAAATAGTTTTGCTTATTTTGGTCCGGCAACTCAAATATGCCTTACATGCTAAAAGCGATTCTACATGCCACGTTTTCAGTTAAGCATAATCTATGCCTTAATTTGGACTTTACTGTCCTGCCAGAAAGAGTCGGAAGCCTACTTCTCTGAGCCTGGACTGAGCGAACTACCTAATATAATTTTTATTCTTGCAGATGATCTTGGGTACGGAGATTTAGGCTGCTATGGGCATCCATATGCAAAAACGCCAAACCTTGACAGGCTGGCCCAAAGCGGTATCCGGCTACATCGCTTTTATGCCTCTGCTGTTACTTGTTCTCCAAGCCGGGCCGCTTTTTTGACGGGCGTACACCCTGCCAAGCTACCTAAGTATCCGGCGTACAATGGGCTGGAAGGACAAATCGCCCTTACAGAAATACTGAATGCCGTGGGTTATCGAACTGCTCACTTTGGAAAATGGCATATTGGCCTGGATGAAAGCCCGGGTACTTATGGTATAGAAACCATTAATACAGCACCTCAAAGAAAAGAGGGAAAAGGAGACAATCCAAACATCACTAGGGCAAACGCACCAAATCTAAACACCGAGGACTTTTTGTAGGTATCCAAGGTTCATTGAAGCCCGGAACCTTCTTTTTTTAAGGCTCAGCTTATCAGTCATTCGCCGAATACGGTGCAGCGCCATCTTTCTTAGGATATTAAGGTTTTGAGGCGTATTGCCGGTCCTGCTCCGATTGGCATCTTCATTAAAGGTGACGTCCAAATGCCAGTGCAGATGGTTTTCGATGCCCCAGTGAGCCCTCACTGCATTATTATAATAAGCACTCTGTTTCTCCTCGCTGCTAATATAAAACCTTGTTTGTGAAGCAGTTGAACCATCTACTGTGCGTTGTGCTTCAATTTTTATAACGGTTTTGACCTCTGCCCACTTTTCGATTAAGTCTGGGGAAAGCACCTCTTTAGCAGCTACCGTAGAACATTTACGGCGCTCATACCTGCCATGGTCGTATTCCCACTCTTCATTGAAATCCTGTGAGGATACCCATGTAAATTCATCGCTGGCCTGTTCATACAAACTGCCTTGGTTAGCTTTAACTGCCAAAAGGTAATCTGCATCGGCGTCTATAATTTCTTGTGCAATGTCTGTCTGGCAGCCAATGGCATCTATGCTGACCATACTACCCCGCAGGTCCAATGCCCCTATCAGTTCTGGGATCGCACTGATCTCATTGCTTTTATCTTGTACCTTTTTTTGACCAATACAAAACCGGTGTTCACCAACCCATGCACTTAGGATATATAAGCCTTTATTACCACGGCTTTTGGGTGAAGCCCCTTTGATTTTTTTGCCATCAAAATTGACTTGTTTCCCTTCCAGGCTTTCAATTAGCACATCTCCGTCTTGGGCAAGGCAAGCACTAAGCTGCTCTGGGTCAATAACTTGAAGAACTCGGTTGAAGGTATCATGAGAAGGGATGCCATTGGGTAAATCTAGTATCTCTTTTAGCCAGCCATGACGTTGATTGCCGAATTCAACCATGTCTTCAAAATCTTCTCCATTGGACAATAGAGTGCACAAAGCAATGAATAATATATCTTTAAGCCGGTGCAAGCAACGGCCCTCAACACGGGGATCATCAATTCCAGCAAATATCTTTTCAACCGAGTGTGCCATCTTTTTGGCACACAATATCACACTTTAAAACCTAAATCGCATTTTGGTGCGTTTGCCCTATCTTTCCTGTGTCAGGTTTCT
>JAUICR010000120.1 GCA_030427785.1 Bacteroidia bacterium
CAACTATTGGATATGGAAGATGCCGTGGGCGAAATGTTGGGCTATTTGCCTGGCGGTGTGTATGATGATGAGGAGGTGGCACCCATTGTAAAAAGTTTTAACGCTAGGTATGCAAATGATACGGACGAATATGCACCAGAAATGGTGGCTTTGCGCGATCAAAACGGATTGAGCAGCTATCTGGATATGGTAGATTATTTCGCGGCTCTGTTTGTAGCAATCTTTGTTTTTGCTATGAGTATGGTGCTTTGGAACACGGGTTTGCTAGGCGGTTTGCGCAGGTATCAGGAATTTGGGATTCGGTTGGCGCTAGGCGAGCCCAAAGGACATATTTACCGCACCCTGATTTACGAAGCCATTTTGATCGGAATCATTGGCTCGATTATCGGCACGGCCATAGGTTTGGTGGGTGTGTATTTGTTACAGAAATACGGAATAAATATTGGCGATTTGATGAAAGATAGTTCGATGATGATGCCCACGGTATTGCGTGGTAAGTTTACTCCTGAGTTGTTGTATATCGGCTTTATCCCAGGCTTGTTTGCTATGGTATTGGGCAATATGCTTTCGGGTATCGGGATTTATAAACGAAGCACAGCAAGCTTGTTTAAAGAGCTTGAAGTGTAGGTAGGTTATAGGTTGATAAGTTCACCAAAGCGTTCCCCTTCCATGTTTGAAAGGGTACTCCGAAGGCGTTCGGAGCGGGGTAGTTAGAAATAAATAAGCAAAACTTGTGGCTACTTGATAGTCACTAAAAAAGTAGAGATGAAAAAAACAGCACTATTTACAATTATTGGTTTAATAGCAATGAGCTTTATGCTCCCAACCGGGCCAGGCGCTAGCCAAATCATTCAAAAGGTAGACGATAATATGTCTAGCGACACTCGTATTACCGAAAGCCAAATGATTATTCACGGACGGAGAAACAGCCGAACCATTACTTCCATTGGTTACAGCCGTGGTAAGTACGACAACTTTACAGAGTACCTGGCGCCAGAGCGCGAAAAGGGAACGAAGATGCTAAAGCTAAAAGACTATTTGTGGATTTACTCGCCATCTTCTGACCGCACCATACAGCTCTCAGGGCACATGCTGCGACAGTCTGTAATGGGTAGCGATTTGAGTTATGAAGATATGATGGAAGACCGCAAGCTTTTGGATATCTACAATGCCGAGATAGAAGGTGAAGAGGAATTTGATGGTAAAAAAGTATGGCGATTGGCCTTAACGGCTAAAGTAGATGACGCCACTTACCACAGCCGAAAATTATGGGTGGAGCAAGAGCGTTTTGTTCCTCTAAAAGAAGATCTATTTGCCAAGAGCGGCCAATTGCTAAAGCGCACAGTGATGAGTGATATCAAAAAAGTAGATGGCAAGTGGTACCCCCACAAGATGAATTACAAAGACATGCTAAAAGACGGCCAAGGGACAGATTTTGTAGTAACCAAAATGCAGATAAACGTACCGATTGCTGATGAGGTGTTTAATAAGAGTAATTTGAAGAAGTAAAAATTTTTCTCATAAAACATACCTTTCAAAAGCATCGATAAGCACTTTTTCAGGATCATCACATAATCCAGAATGAGTTTTGGAGCACTGTAGAATTGTGCTTTTCGAGGCAGAGAGCCATCTAAATCTATCAGCGGTTTCCATCTGTCCAATGGTTCCGCCAGCTGGCCCACCTTGGCAAATAAGTTCCCAGGCCTTTAAATATTGTTTTAAAAGCTCCAAGTCCATTTCCACAGAAAAGGCCATTAAGCGCTTTTCATTTAGGAGATACTTGATGCCTAAATATCTTTTGCTTTTGGAGAAAACTAAGACACCCACATTCATAAATTCCTGGCGCTCTACCTTAGGCACAACGCGAATTATGGTATACTCAAAAGTGGTTTTATCTAGCATCTTCAGCTTCTTTAACTAATGCATCTATCTTGCTAATACGTGCATTAATAAATTCTACATAGGCTGCTCGCATCTCCTTTGGCGACATAGAATCCGATTCATTAATAAGCCATTCTTCGGGAATGCTGTCTACAATTTCCTCTAGGATTTTTTGATTTATTTTTTGTTGAATTTCTTTTGAAGCCTCTTTCAAGTGGAGCGCTTGCTCTAAAAGAACATGATTTTTTACCAAAGGAAAAGTTCTGTCCAAATGCTCTTTCCAAGTGGCCCAGTTGTGATGAAAATAAAAACTAGCACCATGGTCTATTAGCCACAGTTCCTTGTTCCATTTCAGCAGGTTTGTGTTTTTGGCTGTTCTGTCTATATTGCTAATAATGCTGTCGAGCAACACTACTTTAGAGGCAGTTTCAGAAGAAATTTTTTCAGCCACGGGGTCATAAGTAATGGCCCTTGACAAGAAGTGTAAACCCAAATTAAGGCCTACGCTAAATTTCAGTAAATCTTGAATTTCCTCATCAGGCTCTGTCTTGCTAAAAGAGTCATCCAAATTCATAAAAACCAACTCGGGTACATTTAAGCCTATAGCTCGGGCTAGCTCACCGCCTATCAATTCGGCAATCAGGGCTTTTTTGCCTTGACCTGCTCCTCTAAATTTTAACACATACAGAAACTCATCATCGGCCTTTACTATGGCAGGTAGTGAGCCTCCTTCGCGCAGTGGCTGAATGTATTGAACAACGTCAACACTCCTAATATCTATTGTACTCATGTCATTCAAAAGTAGAGAAGTTGTGTGCTTATGCTATGGCCAAAGCCAAAACTTTTTTTAACCAGTACGTAAAGGCCTAAAGGGGGTTCGTGAATCTAAATGTTTATAACAAACTCAAAAGCGTTTGATAGGTATCGCTGTTGGCAATCACAGCTCCTTGCTGCATAAGGTCAAACATTTCGGCTTCACGTTCTTTAGTGTACGTTTTGGTCCCTTGTATTAATTCTGCCTTTCCTTGCGCCAATAGTGATGGAACTTTTTTGAAGGTTTCTAATTCCAGCAAGTTTAAGTCCGGATTTAATAGTCGCACACTTAGCATATGGGCTTGGCTGGGAAGGAATAAATAACAATAAATTTCAGTTTCTGAGATTCGCTCTAAATGTTTCGCAGAAGTAAGAGCTTTGTCAAACACGATGTCAGAAAATAGGTCAAGTAGTGCATCGGTTTTGTCATCATCTTGAGCCTTTATTTTATCCCATTCTTTATTATCGATACTATTGGCAGCAAGAAAAATGGCAAAATCTTCGGCCATTGTGTCTAGCTCTTCTTTGGTAAGTCTGCGATACTTCATAAAAATAATTAAGTCGTCAAAAGTATTAATCTGTGTGCCATTTGTCACCTGATAATTCTGAATATCTATATATGAAAAAAAGAAAAAGCCGTCTCACCTTTGGGTGAGACGGCTTTTAAAGAATCAAGTGCTGGTGATACTCTTAAGGCCTTTTTTCTATTACTACTTTATGTATTTTGCCGTTAAACTTATGGGGCCCTCCATAGTTAGTTACCTGAGTACCTTCGTCCATGCCTACATCGGCTAAGTCATCTACTGAAAAGACACCAGGTTGTGTGCGGCTAAGAGTGCCTGCAGCCACCTTTTCACCATTTACAGATATAATACCTTCTCCTCCTTTTCCAAGACCCCCATCAGGATCGTAGTTAAAAGTATACACAATCGAATACTTACCGGCAGGTAAAGCCTTAGAGGAAACAATGTCCGTAGATTCTAATCCTAAGAAATTATAGGTAAAACCAGGTTTGCCATTTTTAACATAAAGCGAAATACCTCCAAATCTTCCTCCTTGGCAAATAATAACTCCTTGTCCGTTATTATCAATTTCCACATCAGCGGTAATGGTGTAGGCAGTGTTTTTCAAATCTATGAAAATGTCGACACCCATTCCGCGCATACCTTCAACGTAAGTAATGTTTTTTCGATCTCCAAGCAGCACAGGGCGTCCCACTCTATTAGCATCCATACGCACTAGCAAACGATCGTCAATAGGCAGTACGTGGTATTTTTCGGCTTCCTTCATAAATAAGTCTTGCATTTCTTTTAGTTTTTCAGGCTGCTCAGCTGCAAGATTGTTTGATAAACTAAAGTCTTCTTTTGTATTGTACAAATCCCAAACGTCTTCTTGAAGGGTTTGCGGTGGATTTTGGAGCCAAGGAGCGCGATGTATGGTACGGGCCAACCAGCCATCTTGGTAAATACCTCTGTTACCAAACATCTCAAAGTATTGTACATTATGCTTTTCTTCAGCCTCAGCATTGTCAAAGGTGTAATATAAGCTAGTTCCTTCTATAGGGTCTTGCTCAATACCATTTACTACTTTAGGAGAAGGGATACCACTAATTTGATAGATAGTGGGAGCAATGTCTATTACATGTCCAAATTGAGATCTGATGCCTCCTTTGTCCTTAATACCTTTAGGCCATTGAATTACCATTCCATTTCGGGTTCCCCCAAAGTCTGACCCTACTTGCTTTGTCCATGTAAAAGGCACGTCCATAGCTACAGCCCAACCTGCCGAAAAGTGAGGGTAAGTACTTGGTGATCCCCATTCGTCATAATGCTTAAGCATTTCGTCAACTGTTTCTGGAACCCCACTGAAGTAGGTCATTTCGTTGTACATACCGTTCATTTGGCCTTCGGCACTTGCTCCATTATCGCCTGCTATGTATATGATGATCGTATTGTCCATAATACCCATTTCTTCAACGGTACTCATCAGTCTACCAATTTCATGATCAGTATGTCCCGCAAATCCGGCATATACCTCCATTTGGCGGGCAAATAATTTTTTTTCTTTATCCGAAAGAGAGTCCCAATCTTTTATATCCTTTGGCTTTGGTGCCAATTGCGTTTCTGGCGGAATAATGCCTAACTCCTTTTGCCTTGCCAAAGTATGTTCACGAATTTTATCCCAACCTTCGTCAAATTTGCCTTTGTACTTGTCTATCCATTCTTTAGGTGCATGATGCGGTGCATGAGTAGCACCAGGAGCATAATACATGAAGAAGGGCTTGTTGGGCTGTAGGCTTTTTTGAGTTTGCACCCATGATATTGCCTGATTGGTCATATCAGTGGTAAAATGGTAATCAGGATCCGTTGGGGTTTCAATCAAGGTAACACCATCATAAATTAATGGAGACCATTGGTTGGTTTCACCACCTAAAAAGCCATAGAATTTTTCAAATCCGGAGTGAGCAGGCCAACGGTCTTGTGGGCCGTTATTAGAAATCTCCCATGGTGGAACCTCATGACTCTTACCAAACTGAGCTGTGTTGTAACCATTTTGACGAAGTACTTCAGCCATTGGAGTTATTGTTTGGGGTCTTACGCCAGTGTAACCAGGGAATGTGGTGGCGGCTTCAGTAATAACCCCCATGTTATTTGAATGGTGATTGTAACCGGTGAGCAGTGCCATACGAGTAGGGGCACATAATGAAGTAGTGTGAAAACGATTGTAAATTAATCCATTGTCAGCCAGTTTCTGAATTGTAGGCATTGAAACAGGACCTCCAAAAGTTTCGCTCACTCCAAAACCCATATCGTCAATTAAAACCACAATTACGTTTGGTGCGCCTTGCGGAGCTTTAACTTCAAAACGCTTTGGGGCTTTTGCGTTTCTCACATCCAGTTCAGTGTAAGTAGGTCTTTTAGGTTCCTTAATGGGCAATACAGTTCTGTCTATATCGCCAGAGGTGACTGTAGTTTCTTGGGTATTACTTTCAGATGTGGGCTCTGCCGGCTGGCAACTAGCCATAGCCAGGCACAATACGGCAATAGGTAACCCCGCGTTTTTTAACGTCTTAGGTTTTAATTGGAAAAGTTTCATAATAATGTGTTTTGGAATTTGGTGATGGTCCAGTAATCTTAGCAAATTAAAAAAAATAAATGCTCAAATAGTGAATTTTTCTTACTTACTCAATTTTATTTCCAGCGTTGAGTTCTCTCAGGTAGGCGTACTTCAGCAAGGCAGTATATCCGTTTGTATAGCAAATGATAAAACCATAAAAGCCGTCAAGAAAACCCAAGCGAATAAAATAGTCTTGCATAAAGCGAATGCTGGCACTACTTATCATTTTTACTACCGATGATTTTCTATTTTGTTTTTGCATAGCATAGGCCGATATCTTAGCGTATTTGGTAGATCGTAATATATGCTCTTCCATAGTGCTATAGGAGTAATGGAGTAAGTCTCCCTCAAGTTTTTTCACTTTTTTAGGATCGAGTACTTCTATGCAGTCGTGGGGGTTGGTGCCACCCCACTTACCTTTTGTCTTATCTAGCAGTCTGATTTTAGTATCGGGGTACCATCCACAATGTTTTATCCATTTGCCACAATAGTTGGTAAAGCGATTAAATTTATACGCATCACCTTCCCAATTGCTTTTTACCCATTGTATGCTTTTTTGAAGTTCTTCTGACAAAGCCTCATCAGCGTCTAAGGATAATACCACCCGATGAGTAGCCTGGTCAATAGCAAAGTTCTTTTGTTCGATATGGCCACCAAAAGGGTTTTCAATAACTTTTGCTCCCAGGCTTTGTGCTATTTCCTTGGTTTTATCTACCGAGAATGAATCCACCACAATTATTTCATCACATATTCCGAGCAATGATTTTACACATCTGCCAATGTTTGCCTCCTCATTGTATGTGATAATTACCCCCGAGATTTCTACCTCTTTTCCCATTTTATCGTGTAAAATACTTTTTGAGCATAGTGGTAAGCTGTTTCTTTTTAAAGGCTGCTGTATCTTCCGGGTTGCTCAATTCTCCGGTATAATCTTTTCCTCTGCGGAGATAAAATTTCATAAATGTTCCCGAGGTCATTCCCCACTTTTGCAAAAACTGTTTACTTCCTTCATTTTTAACCACTCGTCCTACTGTTTTCGACATAAAGTGGTAGGCTCTACTTGCTTCTATTCCTTTAAAATCGCGAACCCCTACATCCCATAATTTTTTGGCAAAATCAGGATCGGAGTACATGCCGGGCGAAAATTCAACACTATAGCCGCCTACCAAATCCCACAGCCTTGTACTCACTATATTGGGTGGCCAGGTAGCACCACTCCAATCTTTTTTTGGAAGTTTAATACCTTCCTCCAACAGCTTTTTTTCGTCAAAGTTGGTAGGTCCGGAACCGTAGTCGTGCGGAGCAATAGCACAGGCATTGTTAGAAAAAACGGGTTCAATCAGAGTGCCGGAATAAAAAAACAAATCATCCTTTCGATTATTAATTTCTGTCCTAAAATGTGTGTCCCAACCAGGGCATAAGTACATGTCATCATTGGCATATACCAAATAATCGGTTTGGATCAAACTACGCATTGCGTTTAGGGCATAGCACACACCAATATTTTTTTCGGACCATGTATAGCTAAGATTGGGCTGGCTTTTTACCCAGTCCAAAGTACCATCGCTTCCCTCGTTTATATGAACAATTATTTGATGATCAAATTTTGAATTTTTAAGGATGCTCTCAATGCAAAGCTGTAAAAAGGGCAAATTGTTCCAGCTGGGAATAAGAATAGAAAAAGTAGCCTGGTACTGTAGCTCAGCAATTTTCTGTTCTTTAATCATAAGTAAAAAGTAAGATTTTGGACGGCTAAGATACCAATCAAAAGAATCTGACTGGAATTATGCTTTTCGCACAAATTCCGACTTAAGTGCCATAGAGCCAAAACCATCAATTTTACAATCGATATTATGGTCACCATCAGTAAGCCTAATGTTTTTCACCTTGGTACCAGCTTTTATAGGTTGAGGCGAGCCTTTTACCGGTAGATTTTTTAGCACTACCACCGTGTCACCATCTTGTAGCAAATTGCCATTAGCATCTTTTATTACTAAAGCATTTGGGTCTTCTATTATTTCGGCAGGGTTCCATTCGTGAGCACACTCAGGGCATGTCAATACAGGTCCTCCTGTAGAATAGGCATACTCAGATTGGCATTTTGGGCAGGGCGGGAATTCAGACATGATTGGAAATTTACAATCGTATTTTAATAGAGCCGCAAGGTCGTGAAAAGGTTTGTATTAGCTTCGGGTTTATAGATTTTGGCTGGCCCCTTTTACTATTCGTTTAAAAATGTTGACGAATAAAAGCAGGCAAACCATAATTCTATATTTTAGGCAAAAATTTTTACTTGTCTTTTCTAGGGTTTAAATCATCAATAAGACAAAGCGCATCGCTTGATTTCCGTTCAGTTTACTCACTTCTTTGGGTAGTTTGCTCATTTTTTGTGGGGACCAAGGTATCGGTAGCTCAAGATGATGTTTCTGCTATTACCTGGGCGGACGTTACGTATTTTTATTATACCTCCGAAAAATTTGGTATTGGTGGCGATGGTGGTTTAAGAGGCTTGGTGTCAAAACCCGATTGGGCCATGGTGTATATTCGTCCAGCAGTAGTGCATAGGCTGTCTCCCTTTGTTGAGCTAAAGGGTTCGGTAGGTTTTTTTGAGACTTTTCAAAAAACTCCTGCCAATATGTTTGAGTTGAGATTGTGCCAGGAAGTTAAAGCCCAATGGCCAACCTTACAACGGATGTATTTTAGGCACCGGCTTAGGGTAGAAGAGCGTTTTTTATTTTATGCTGATGCGGAGGGCTCTCAGGATATGGACAGGCAGCAGCAAAACTATCGAGCCAGGTATTATTTAGGGGCCAAGTCTAACTATTTTAAGGTGGCCGAAAAAGCCAAATATCTATACGTGCATGGAGGTGTAGAGTACTTTATACCATTTAATCATAGTGCAGATGAGCGATTTTCGAATGCCGCACGAGTGAGTGCAGGATTTGGGCAAGAGCTGAAATTAGGTTTTAATTATGAGCTCGATTTTATTTGGCAAGCTTCTCGAAATACGCTTGAGGGAGATTTTAAAACAGACGAATTTATATTACGGTTCAAACTGATTTTTAATCATTATAAAAAAGTGGAGCCACAAAAAGAATAGGACTTTATAGCAAGGCAGGTTACTTAGATGGATAGTTGCCGGTACGGTTGACAATTAGTGATTTCTACCCTCCAATTAGTTTTTGGTCAATTGAGTAATCATTCCTTTGAAAATAAGACCATGGAACGGTAATACAGCATACCAATAAAGTCGCCCCATTACTCCTAGGGGCCTGAATGTAGCAGTTTGATAAAGGATATTTTCCTTAAGGTTAAACTCAAGCCACGCTTCGCCAGGAAGTTTCATTTCTGCAAATAGAAGAAGCCGGCCTTCCTCCTTGTTCGCATAAAGTACTCTCCAAAAATCTAAGGCATCTCCTGTATTAATAGTTTCATCATTTGTCCTGCCTCTGCGCAAACCTACGCCACCTACCAGCTTATCTATAAAACCTCTTATTTGCCAAAGCAAGTTTCCGTAGTACCAACCATTTTTACCTCCAATACTCCAAATTTTATTAAGGCACTTTTCTCTACTCGCAGTGTGCATAGTTTGTTTGTCGCTAAAGCAACCAAAAGACGGAACCTCTATGTAGTCAGAAATGTTTCCTTTAATACCGCTACTTACATAAGCATCTTTCCAGCTCGAAACTATGGCATGATTTCCAATTTTGCTAAAGGCTCTGTTCAGAGCTTCTTCATAACTCAGAGGCGTTATTTCTAAAGTTTTGTTCAAATCATCATTACGGCATACCACTTCTACCTTCATGCTATCTACCAAGGCTGTAGCTAGCTTGTAGGATGTAGATGTTACAAAATAGAGCCAATAGGATGAAAGTCTAGGAGTCATTATTGGTACGATGAATATCTTCCTTTTTAGCTTTCTGACTTTAGCAAATCCTAAAAGCATTTCTTTATAACTCAATACATCAGGCCCGCCTATGTCAAAGTTGCGGTCATAGGTTGCATTATTAAACAGTGATTTGGATAGGAAACTTATAACATCAGCCACACCTATGGGTTGACATTTGGTTTGAAGCCATTTTGGGGTAACCATAATAGGTAGCTTTTCTACCAAATCTCTAATGATTTCGAAGGAGGCGCTGCCGGACCCTATGATTATACCTGCACGAAGGGTAGTAAGATGGAAATTACCTTTCTCCAAAATTAGTTCAACATTTTTGCGAGACGATAAATGCTCTGATAACTCATTTTCATTGATAATTCCGCTGAGGTAAATCACATGTTTGCATTTCGTGCTACTTACTGCTTGTAAAAAGTTTTCTGCTGACTTTTTTTCCAGACTCTCATAATCAGAAGAAGCAGACATAGAGTGGACTAAATAATAGGCTCCATCAATATCCTTTGGGATTTTTTGCAAGGAATCCCTATTTAAGAGATCTAGTTCAAGTGCCTCAATACTGTCTTTTAATGATTCTGGCGGGTGAAACCTGTTAGTATCTCGTACGCAACACACCACCTCATACCCTGCCTGTACCAGAACGGGAAGGAGTCTTTTGCCGATATATCCTGTAGCGCCTGTGAGTAAA
>JAUICR010000121.1 GCA_030427785.1 Bacteroidia bacterium
CACTTTATAGGTATATTTATTTTTAGTGTTATCAACATCTGATTTTTCAAGAAAAATATTAGCCTTCCATCTTTTTTCAAACTTCAAAAATTCCAGAGTGTCTTTGATTTCTCTAAACTTTTCTAAATCAGAAAACTCTATAAGGCTGTTTGGTATCTGGTTAATTGAATCAATTCTTAATTCTAACAAGGGTGTATTGCAATCTAGTTTTTCATTAACCTCAACTGGATTACATGAAATAAACAAGAACATAGCAGATATGACAGTAATTTTATTCATTATTGGTGCTAACTTGGGTATAACTGGAATTCCCGTTATACCCTATACATTTATTCAGATTTTCCTAGCTCCAATTCGATTTTCTCAATCGAAAGCCTTCGAGCGGTTTGTAAATATAATCGCTATAGCGAAAAAGTAACCAGGTCTTTCGGAGTCACTTTTAAAAAGCTTACATATCAACCCTATTTTTTTTCGAAAACCACCTTGACCTCCACCAAAAAAAGCTAGCTATAGGCTTCTATTCGATTCATTATTGTGATTTGTGAGAGGTTGTGCAGCGGCTACCGTTGTTGTGCTTAGTTTTTTTTAATGGCTGTGGTCCTCCGACATTAATTTTTCATAGGATTCAGTTAAAAGTTCACTGAGTCTCTTGTCATATTGAGCTATATTATTTTTTAATTTTTCAAAATCCTCTTGAAAGTATTTGCGCTGTGGGTGTGGGTTGTCATAGATGAATCGAAACACACTCTTTACTTCTTTGTCACTGAATTTTGACAATGCCTTACAGGCTTCTTTTGTGTTGGCCAGCAAGATGGTCGTCAAAGTAAAAGGCATAACCAATATTATCAGCTTCCCAAACTCCACCAATATTTATTCTTACGTATTTGTCGTAAAAAAATAGAGTTTGGAATAGATTTTATTCGGCTGAAATACTTAATTACTTCGTACCCTATAGGGTGATGATATAAAGGTGCAGCTCCATTCTTATCAAATCCAAAAAGGGCTTGCATCCCCTTAAATGAGTTGGGAAAGGCACAGAAAAACTTTTTTTCCCATTTTATTCGATTCGTTAAACTTGAATCTATAGCTTTTTCCTTAAAAGCTAATAATGAATCCGCTTGTTGTTCGGCTGAATTGAAGTCGAATTCAGGACAGTCTACATACTCAGTTATTCCTTCTTTCTCGGTTTTATGTTTAGCCTTGGTTGTCTCAATTTCAGTATCTGCTTTTGTTTGCTCGTTAGCCTGTTCTGGTTTATCAGAATTCGTTGATTGAGTACAGGAAGTCAGAACGATTAATGTCAATATGATAAGTAGTCCGTTCATTTTTTAAATTAGGCACAACCAGGGGCTAAACGCTATAGCGTTTATATCCCCTATATATTTACTTAAGTTTTCCTTGCTCCATTTCGGTTTCATAATCAAAACCTCTCGAGCGGTTTGTAAATATAATCGCTATAAAGAAAAGGTGACCAAGTCTTTTCGGGCAGTTTTAGTATGCTTATGTAGTTTTTGCATTTTAGGAGTCAATCACCCTAAATGGTAAGTCTTTTTGTTAAGAGAACTCTAAATTTGCCAGCCAATAAAATCTCCCATGACGCGCCACGAACTTATCAGCCAAATAAGAAAAAAGAAGTCTATGCTATGTGTAGGCCTGGATTCAGATATCAGCAAAATACCCACACATTTACTGGATACTGAAGATCCTATCTTCGAGTTTAATAAAGCCATTATAGAGGCTACCCATGAGTATGCCGTGGCGTACAAACCCAATACTGCCTTTTATGAGGCTATGGGTATCAAAGGTTGGCAGAGCTTGGAGAAAACCATCAATTACCTTAATGAAAATCATCCCGAGGTA
Organism: Bacteroidia bacterium; assembly: GCA_030427785.1. Classification (GTDB taxonomy): domain Bacteria; phylum Bacteroidota; class Bacteroidia; order Flavobacteriales; family Schleiferiaceae; genus Owenweeksia. The sequence continues at coordinate 1,861 of JAUICR010000121.1, forward strand.
TTTACCATTGCGGATGCCAAGCGCGGAGATATTGGCAATACTTCCACCCAATACGCCAAGGCATTTTTTGATTCGTTGAACTTTGACTCGGTTACTGTGGCACCCTACATGGGTGCTGATTCGGTAAAGCCTTTTTTGGAATTTAAATCTAAGTGGGTCATTCTTTTGGCTTTGACTTCCAATGCAGGCTCGGCTGATTTTCAGAATGTAGTAGGGCAGGATGAAACCAAACTCTTTGAGCGAGTGCTAGAAACCAGCAGCCAATGGGGTACTGCTGATAACCTGATGTATGTGGTAGGAGCTACTAGAGCGGATAGGTTGGTAGACGTTCGTAAAATTGTGAAAGATCACTTTTTACTAGTACCGGGAGTAGGCGCGCAGGGAGGAAGTTTGCAAGAGGTGGTAAAATACGGAATGGGTGAGGAGCCCAATCTTTTGATAAACTCATCAAGAGGGATTATTTATGCCTCTGCTGGAAAAGACTTTGCTGAGGAAGCTGCGGAGCAGGCCAAAGTATTGCAGCAAGAAATGGCGCTATATATCTGATAGATAAGCGGCTAGAAAATAGTTTGATTTTTTTTCAACAAAATTGAAAATGGAGTAAAAAAAGGCGTCCATTTTTATCGTGCAATTCAAGGTGTTGAAAATAAGCCTACTGATACATCTAGGTGCGAAAAATGAGCTGGCAATTTTGTTTGTCTCAAAGAGAAAATAGCTCGATTTCTAAATTAAAATCCACAAAACAAGTGAGTTACATTGTAATAGTAATATTGCCGTACACTTGTTGAACTCTAACAAAAACCAATAGAACGACTAAAGACTAACTCTATTGTCCGAAGGGATAATAAAATAAAACAAGGCAATCTTGAAGCGACTACTCTACTCTCTCTGCTTGTTGCTTACACTCCAAAGCCTCTACTCCCAAACGGGGGTAGAGTTTTGGTTTGTTGCCCCCGAAATTACCTCTGGTCATGGTGATGAACCGATAGCTTTACGTATTTCTACTTACGATTCGGCTGCCACCATTACAGTAAGCCAACCAGCCAATGGAAGCTTCACCACAAAAACTATTAGTCTTGGTTCTTACGCTACCACCTCCTTAGATTTAACGCTAGATATTGCTACGATAGAAAACTCACCAGCAGACCAGGTGATGAATTACGGTATTCTAATCGAATCTACCAGTGATATTTCGGCCTACTACGAAATAGAAAGAAGTAACAATACCGACATTTTTGCTTTGAAAGCCGAGAATGCACTTGGCACTGAGTTTTGGGTTCCGGGGCAGGAGTTTTGGAAAAGTGGAACTTATACACCAATGCCCACCAATGCCATTGATATAGTGGCTACCCAAAATAATACGAGCATAACTATTACCCCTGCCAATGATGCGGTAAATCATACTGCAGGTATACCATATACCGTGGTGCTTAATAGGGGCGAGACCTATTCTATAGTAGCGTCAGGATCCAATGCCAACCAAAAATTAGGTGGTACCAAAATTACAAGTACCGCACCTATTGCGGTTACAGTTTCTGATGATTCTGCCTATAGGTCATCCTATGGTGGGTGCAAAGATGTGCTGGGCGATCAGTTGATTCCAATCACAAAAATTGGAACTGATTACATAGTGATGAAAGGCTTTTTGTCAAAATCTGGAGCTGCCTTAGATGATAAGGTATATGTGTTAGCATTACATGCCAATACCAGCGTATACCTGGATGGCTCGGGTACGGCAAGTACTGTGTTGCAACAAGGCGAACAATTTGAGATTTCCTTAAGCAATAACTCTGTGTATATACAAGCTGATAAAAATGTGTACGTACTACATGTTACGGGTTTTGGCTGCGAAGTAGGGGGTGCGGTTTTACCATCTATACAATGTACCGGAAGCCGCGAAGTAACTTTTACCCGTAGCAAGGGAGGTAGCGGAAACGATTTTTACATGATAGTACTTGTGCCCAATGGCGGTGAGGGATCGTTTGCAATAAATGGTAGCACCACCTTATTAACACCGGGAGATTTTACTGGTGTAGCAGGCACAGGAGGTGCCTGGCTTATGGCAAGAAAATATTTTACGGATGCAGAAATACGAACCGGCTTTATTACCCTGGTTACCAACAGCTTCACAAAATTCCATTTAGGAATAATAAACGGAGGCTCGCGTACGGGCTGCATGTACGGCTACTTCAGCGATTTTGGAAAAGTATTAACAGAACCCATATATCATTTTTAAATTTTACTCTCAATTTTAATTCAATTCAAATGAAAACTATCTCTACTCAACTTAAAGAAGCTTCGATCTTCTTAAAACTTATCCCAATGTTGGCAATTATGCTCTTCATGGGTACCGAATCCTTTGCACAGGTTACCTATACCGATACGGTATGTGCTGCTACGCTTGATAAAGTGTATGGTGTAACCGGATCAGACCCTACCAGTAACTACTCGTGGTATATTTCAAACCCTGCAGCAGGTACAATTGATAACTCAATTACTGCAAACGATAGCGAAATAGAAATAGACTGGGGAACAATTACCGGTACTGTTACACTATATGTGGTAGAAACCACTGCGGATGGCTGTATTGGCGATTCGGTTCAATTGGATGTAGTAATTAATCCATTACCTACTATTGCTATCGTTTCTGACTCCGTGTGTGAGGGTTACTCAGCTACACTTACGGTTACACTTACCGGTCAGGCACCATGGACTATAGATTATACTGATGGTACCAATACCTACCAAAGTATAGCAGCAAGTTCTCCGCATACCATAAGCTTGCCTACCTATACTACTTCACAAACCATTACAATTACTGGAGTAACTGATGGAAATACCTGTGATGCTGATGGATCTACTTTACCTTCTACAGGTGTAGTTATATTCCCGAAACCAGTTACGGGACCAATCTATCATTACTAATATAAATTACCCCATTGAATCGTAAAGGATACATAGTACTTCTTATTCTATTCTTTTACGCTTCGTTGATACAAGGACAGACCGCGTTGGACACCGTTTGTTATAACGGTGGTCCTACGCACCTGGCCACAGCTTACCAGTATGGTTTAACGTATCACTGGAGTGTAAATGGAGGACAGATTATAGGTAAATCAGATACCAATGATGTGCTTGTGCAATGGGCTCCGATTCCTGGACTTCATAAAGCTACGCTTGTGATAAAGGATTCTAGAGGATGCTATAGCGACACTTCCGAAGTATGGATTTATCTAAGAGGTTTTAATACTGCCAAAGGAAAAGGGCCTATAGAAGCTTGTAAAGGTTCTACCGTTACCTTGGTGAGTAGCCTTGCTACTGATTTTGTGTGGGGAGGAGGCCAAAGATTACCCGAGTTGAGTTTTGTAGCCAAAAAGGATACAACTGTTATGCTCATTGCCTTAAATGGGGCATGTGGAAACGATACTACCTATTTTCCAATTACCACTATAGATATTCCTACTTGTGCTATCAGCCAAATAGAGGATACGGTACAACTTCACGCAGTTCGAAAGCTTTATTTCCTGGGCTTAGCCAGCGATTATATTGATTGGTATGTAAATGGCGCTCTGGCCTCACAGAGCAATAGTGTGGTGATAAACTTTGACAGGACGGGTGAGTATGAAATTATACAGATAGTGCGCAATGGTGCAAATTGTGCTGATACTATTAAGAAAACGGTATATGTAGATACTAAGTTTACTGTGTTTATTCCCAATGCCTTTACACCCAATGGCGATGGAGTAAATGATTACTTTAAGTTTGATGGAGTAGGTATCGAGGGTTTTACAGCTCAAATTTACAATAGGTGGGGCGAAAAGGTATATGAGTGGACGCATACCTCTGGTGTGGAAGGATGGGATGGTACAAACTCAGGAAAGGAGTCGAAAATGGACGCCTATATGTATAAAATCATGGTGCAAGATCCGCACGGTAAATCTCATTTTTTCCAAGATTATTTTAGCCTAGTTAGGTAGTAAGATATTAGGGATTTTAAAACGCTATTGTGTATAGAAACCTGTTTTTACTATGGTGTTCTCATTTTTTATTAAAGGAAAATTAGTACATGATTTTTAGGCTTTTAAGTATGTACTTCCTGTGGTGCATTGCGGTGGCTCAGCCCGTGGTTGCACAGGTGGTGTCAGAAGATTTTAATCATAACCAGGTAAATGTTTCAGAGACTAATTGCTGGGAATTTGACGATGTTTCCATTAGTAGTACCAGTTCTATTAATAGTGGTGCTAATGCGCCACAAGCCGTAGCCGATATCAATGGATTTCTTGAAGACGCTGAGCTTGCCTCTCCCTTTATTCAATTTACAGGTACAGGTGCTATACGGTTTAATCATAAAATGGCCCGTGACGAATGGTATTACGGCTACTCAAATTTGACGGTGTATATACGGGATGTTAACGGAAATGATGTGAGCATTTTTAACCACACCTATCGCGTTTTGGGCACAACTCCTAATGGCCTGCCTACTGCAGTAAAATCAGAAAACATTGCAGTAACATGGACTGGATATTACCAGGTGGTTTGGGCTTGGTCTGCTGTATCGTCATACACCGTGGCTCTACTAGATGATATTACGATGCCTCATGATACCACTACTGCCGTAGAGTATGATACTGTATGTGCAGGCGAGGCTAATGTGGTATACCAGCCTGTAAACTCTACAGGCGCAGGAAACTTTTCGTATCAGTGGGCCTTTAGAGGTGCCGCTGGAGGAAGTATTACTACCCAAACCGGAAACAACAGAAGAGCAGAAATTGATTGGGTAAACACTTCAGGAGATTATGTTTTAAGATCAGTAGAAACGTACAACACAAATTGCGATGGTAGAAAAACAGATTTCTATGTACATGTATTGGCACGGCCCACCGTTACTGCTGATATTTCGGACACCGTGTGCGAGGGAGATGCCTTTGTAGTAACGATCCGATTTTCAGGCACGGGGCCTTGGGAATTGATTTACCAAATAGATGGTAGCATGCAACAAACCTTGAACACAGGGCTATCTACCACCGCTATCAATATTCCTGCTGGTAGCAGTTTTGTTGATTTACTGAGCATTAACGATGCATCCTGCGCAGGAACTATAATAGGTTTGGCCACCTTAGCGCCCACTTATTTTACCAATCCTAGCACTGGGCCAATCTATCATTAAGCGTTGCTTTTTTAGTGAGCGGCCCTAAGCTTATCTAGCAGCTCACTTAGTTTCTCGGCTTCAACTTTGTCTATTCCCTGAAACGCTGCATAGTAATGATCTTCATTAGCATCAGCAATCTTCAATAATTCAAGGCCCTTTTCAGAAATAACAATATCCACCAACCTTTTGTCGTGGTCGTTAGTCTTTTTTACGATTAAGTCTTTTTTGGTCATACGATCTACCAGGCGCGATGTATCACTCATTTTATCAAGCATCCGCTCTCTTATTTGAAGAGTGCTAAGTGGGTCAGGAAAATTTCCCCGTAATATGCGCAGCACATTAAATTGTTGTTCGGTGATACCTTGTGGGAGTAAAATACTTCGAGTTTTTTCTGCAATCCAGCTACTGGTATAAAGGATATTAATAATTGCTTTTTGATGAGCAGATATAAATTTAGATTGCTGGATGTCTTCTGATATTCCCATGGCGGTCTATTAGGCTAGATTAATGGATAGTTCAAAGAACTTAAAAAAATCTTTAAATTCCCGATGACTATACACACAGAGGAATTAATATTGGAAGCTGTATGCACCAAATCAGAAATTGAATAGCATGAGTGAAGAGTTTTTACATTATATCTGGAAGTTTAGAAATTTCACCGTTCTAGGTTTGCATACCGATGATGGCGAGCCTGTTTCTATTATAAGCCCAGGGGTGCATAATCATGACTCGGGCCCCGATTTTAGTGATGCACGAATCCAGATAGGCGAGCAGCTATGGGCAGGTAATGTAGAGCTTCATGTACGGGCATCCGATTGGAACAGGCATCAACATCAGCACGATGAAGCCTATGATAATGTGATACTACATGTGGTATATGAAAATGATGCGGAAATAAAGACTAAGGAAGGAGGAGTAATACCAACCCTGGTTTTAAAAGGACTTTTTGATGAAATGCTGTATTGGCGCTATGAGCAATTGGTGCAAACCAAAAATGAAATACCCTGCGCTGAGCATTTTGCTTCTGTAGATGCCATTATCAAAGAAAGTATGCTGGATAGAGTATTAGTAGAGAGAATAGAGCAAAAATCCAATCTTATAGAAACCATCTGGGAGAAGAACAACCGTGATTTTAATGAGACCTTTTATCAGTGGATGGCCTATGGCTTTGGCCTAAAGGTAAATGCCGAACCTATGCTGGTGTTGGCTCGAAGCGTACCACAAAAAGTATTGGCCAAGCATAAAGACAGTATTTTTCAACTGGAAGCACTGCTATATGGGGTAGCCGGATTGTTGCAGGATAATAAGGACGATTATGCTGTAGAACTAAACAAGGAATTTCAATTCTTAAAAAAGAAGTACAAGCTACAGGAGCTAAAGCCCAGTATTTGGAAATATGCCCGATTGCGCCCTCCTTCATTTCCTGAGGTGCGAATAGCCCAATTTGCCATGCTTATTACACGCAGTGATAATTTATTTTCCAAGATTTTAGGCAACGGTTCTTTAACGGTATTAGAGCAATTACTTTCCTATTCGCCTTCTATGTATTGGCGCGAGCATTACCGTTTTGGTAAAGAGCACAACCGCAGTTCGGCAGCTATGGGTACCATGTTTCAGCAAACTCTAATTATTAATGTGATTGTACCATTCCTGTTTGTATATGCTACTCTAAAAGCTGAACCCTTTTACAAGCAAAGGGCAATTGATATACTGGATCAGATGAAGGCAGAAGACAATAAAATTACCCGTGTGTTTACCAACTTAGGTTTGGAGATGAACTCGGCATATCAAACGCAGGCTGCCATTCAACTATACAATGCTTATTGCAGCCCCAAAAAATGTTTAAATTGCAGCCTTGGAATTCAACTCATAAAGAGAAAATGACAATAGAAGAGTTTAGAGATTTTTGCGAAAGACGCGGTTTTGAAGTTTGCTCAAGATTGGGCGATCGCATTGGGATAAAGCCTAGCGTAGTGCGCATGTATTTTATCTACACTTCTTTTTTGGCCTTTGGCTCACCACTTATTATCTATCTTATTCTGGCTTTTTGGCTTCGTATTAAGGATTATGTTAGCGGTGGTAAGTCTTCAGTTTTAGATCTCTAAAACTACCAGCCAATGGCTATTTCATCGCGCTTTGCCGTTTTTCGTAACCTTTATTTAGCCCTAGCTGCACTTGTTGTTGTACTCACTACGGCTATCATAGGCTATGTCATTATAGAAGGGTATTCTATTGTTGAATCTTTTTATATGGCGGTTATTACCCTTAGCACGGTGGGTTTTAAAGAAGTACGACCGCTAAGTACCGAAGGGCAAGTATTTACAGCATTTCTCATCATTACCAGTTTTGGTATTTTCGCTTATGCTGTTTCCATTATATCTCGGTCATTTTTCAATGGTGAGTTTAATTATTATTATAAAGTATATCGCTTGCAAAATCAAGTAAAGAAATTTTCAGATCACGTTATTATTTGCGGTTTTGGCCGCAATGGACGTAGAACGGCAAAAAAACTGAAAGCCTACAATCAGCAATTTGTGGTGATAGAAAATGATGAGGAAACGATTGACAGATACCTTAAAAATGGAGACGTACCCTATATCAATGCAGACGCTACATCAGATGAAGCCTTAATAGAGGCGGGAATAGTAAGGGCAAAATCGCTGGTAAGCACGCTTAGTCAAGACGCGGATAACCTATATGCTGTTATTACGGCAAGAGAACTCAATACTACTATTACCATAATTTCCAGGGCATCTAATATTGGGGCCGAAAGAAAATTGAAAGCTGTTGGGGCCAATCATGTGGTAATGCCCGAAGGAGTAGGCGGGGCACATATGGCAACACTGGTAGTGTCTCCTAATATTGTTGAATTTTTAGATTATCTATCGGTAGAAGGAAGTTCGTCTATAAATTTGGAAGAAATAGAGGTGAGCCAAGTAACAGATAAAATGGAGGCCTTACAACTCCAGGATTTGGCAATTCGGCAGAAAACAGGATGTACGATTATCGGCCTAAAAAACCCCGATGGCGAATATGTAATAAACCCAGCGGCCGATTTAAGAATTTCGCCCAATGCAAGGCTTTTTGTTTTGGGTAACCCTCAAGAAATTGCTACACTAAATAAAATACTAAACGATGCAGGAGCTTAATTTTCTTGGAGTTTGCACCTGGCTCAGTTCAAGGTATGGCCTTGATTTGATAGGCCTTAGATGGGTGTTTGTAATAACAACAATCTTAGGTGTAGGCTCACCAATTTTAATCTATCTCATTTTAGCATTGCTAAAACCAAAATACAATTGATCTCAATGAAAATATTGATTACCGGCTCTAATGGCTTACTCGGTCAAAAACTCGTTCATAAACTTTCTCAGGATTCGG
>JAUICR010000340.1 GCA_030427785.1 Bacteroidia bacterium
CCATGGAGTGGCGCTGGAAAATGTGGTGGAAAGTCAATTCCTTATACACAACCAGCTGTTCTTGATCCAAGTGAAAAGCCCTGTGATTTCTCTATCGTGTCTGATGCATCCTGGATGCAAAGTACTATAGTAGATAAATCAAGCCTTAGCGGAAAATGGTCTGGCACTGGAGGTGTATTGCCTGCAACTGCTACCTACACAAGCCCAGTAGTAAATACTTGGCCTTATGCTACAGCTCAAACTATCCAGGAGGTAGATGGAGCCCTACTTATTGCCACTTCAAATAACATCACTTATTTCCGTAAGGAGTTCACATTGACTTCTGCTAAAGATTTGGATGTAAGATTGAGAATGACGGTAGACGATCAAGCAGAGATTTTTGTAAACGGACAGCGTGTAGCTTTCATCAATAGTTTCACAAGAAATAACTGGATACTTCCAGCTCATGATGTGAAGTTTGATAAAGGAATGAACCCAGATAATGGATTCAATACAGGTGATTTATACGATTTTGTTACTCCGATGGACTTGGATAATATCCTACAATCAGGAACCAACGAAATTGTGATTGCCATCAGAAACCTTAGCAAAACGAGTGATAAAGGTGGATTCTCTTTCCGTATGGATGTAGATAGCTGTGATGCAGTTAATAATCCTGCCTGCGACCTTACTAGTGTAAGTGATGCTAGCTGGTGGAAGAGCAATGTTACAACCACATCTACCAATAGCGGAAAATGGACCGGTGTAATGGGAATGCTTCCTGCCGATACCACCTTTAATATGATGGTAACTACAGGATGGCCTTATGCAGGAGTACCTACTATTGATACCGTAACAGGTACCGAACTAATAGCTACTACTAATAACATCACGTATTTCCGCAAGGTTATAAATCTTACTGATAAAGACGATTTGAATACGAGAATCAGAATGACCGTAGATGATCAGGCTGAAGTGTATATCAATCGTAAAAAAGTAGCCAACATCACTTCGTTTGGTAAAGCCAATTGGAGTGCACCAGCTCATGATGTTCTTTTTGAGGAAGGTCAGAATCCACAAAATGGTTATATGGGTGGCGATATGTATAACTATGTTACCTCAATGGATTTGGATGATGTATTTATCTCAGGAGCTAATGAAGTAATTGTAGTAGTAAGAAACCTTCGTAAGTCTAACGATAAAGGTGCCTTCTCTTTTCGCTTGGATATAGATAGCTGCGGAATGAAAAAGCAAGGAATTAGTGCAGGTGCTGAGCAATCAACAACTGTAATTAATGAAAATAGCTTAGTGCTAGTAAATTATCCTAATCCTTTCAGAACAAGTACTTCTATAGGTTATACCCTTGTAGAAGACGCAAAGGTGAGTATCACTGCTTATGACGTAACTGGGAAACCAGTAGCTAGTATAGTAGACGGCCAGCAAATGGCGGGTACTTATACTACCGATTGGAATGCCGAAGGCTTAGGCTCAGGTATGTATTTAATCAAAGTACTCATAGAAACTAACACGGGTGAAAGTATCCTAGAGGTTAGAAAAGTGAGAAAACTATAATAATTAATCAAAAGAATAATGGTGGCCGACAAAATGGTTGGCCACCATTTTTACCAAAAAAATAAAGGACAATGAAAAAGTATAAAACAATCTGTTTAGGGCTATTAGCAAGTGTAATGCTTAGTACTAGTTGTAATCAGAATAACAGCGAAAAAAAATCAGCCAAAAGAACCGTAACTACGGCTAATGTGGAAATTTCCAACTTATTGGCAAGAACCGGAAAAGTAGGCTCAGAATATGAAGCCAACAAAATGTTTAACACCTTTCAAAGTTTGAAAGATGAAATTTCAAAAAACCCGAAAGACTATGCAGCAAGGCTAAAACTAGCTGACCTTTATATAGTAGAAGCCCGCGCCACTGGAAATTACGGCTACTACTATCCTGCAGCAGTAAAAATGATAGATGCAGTATTGGCCGAAAACCCAGAAAAAGAAGAGGATAAGTTTAGAGCTTTAACATCTAAAGCGGTAATTCAGCTTTCGTATCACCAATTTGAAGATGCGCTTGAAACTGGAAAAGAAGCAGTGGTA
>JAUICR010000341.1 GCA_030427785.1 Bacteroidia bacterium
GTGGAGGATTATCACTTTGGCGGGTATGGAAAAGTAAAGCCTGAGCTCATAGATTTTATGAATGATTTTTACAATAAATATCAGGTGCCGCTTGACCCTATTTATACAGGCAAAATGATGTTTGGAATAATGGAGATGCTAGAGCAAGGTTATTTTAATAAAGGAGACAAGGTTTTGGCAATTCATACCGGAGGACTGCAAGGAATAAAAGGGATGAACGAAAGATTGAAAACTAAAGGGAAACAGATAGAATATGAAGAATGAATTGATGGGGTTGTTGTTGCTGCTTACAACATTGGCCCATGGCGAAAAAGGTGATGCCGAGGCGTATATTAAAAAGTACAAGGATGTGGCTATACGCGAGATGCACATGTACGGTATTCCTGCTAGCATTACACTGGCTCAGGGCATGTTGGAGTCAGGTAATGGCAAGAGTTATTTAGCCACTAAAGCCAATAACCACTTTGGCATAAAATGTCATAAAGGCTGGACGGGAGATCGTGTATACCATGATGATGATGCCAAAAACGAATGTTTCAGATCGTATAAAAATGCCAATGAAAGTTTTAAAGACCATTCGCTTTTTTTGAAGCATCGTTCTCGCTACGCATTTTTGTTTGACGAATCGCCTACAGATTATAAGGCTTGGGCCAAGGGGCTAAAAAAGGCGGGCTATGCCACCAACCCTAGGTATCCCGAATTGCTGATTAGTTTAATCGAAAGACATAAACTACATAAGTACGATCTTAAAGGCTCAGGCGATTATCGTAAAATCCCTAAAGAGGAGGGTGAGTTTGAAGTAGAGTTATTTCAGCGACAAGTTTCTTCCAATCATGTAAAATATATTTTTGTGAAAGAAGGTGATAATCTTGAAATGATAGCCTCAGAACTAGAGGTGCCTGTGTCTAAAATATTAAAGTATAACGAGTTTAACTACGAGCATCAAATACGTAAAGGTGAGCGTTTGTATTATCAGCCTAAGCGCAGAAAAGCAGCCGTAGAGCACGTGCGACATGAGGTAGCTGAAGGCGAAACGATGCATGATATTGCACAGCAGTACGCCATTCGATTAGACAGGCTGTACAAGATAAACGGAATGGCCGTAGGTAGTCAGCCTGCCAAAGGGGAAATTCTCTTGCTGCGGTAAACTATTGTAATAATTGGGTGGCCTTATTTACTTCCTCAACCGGGAGTTGACACACCTTATCCTGGCATACGTATATCATGGTTTTTTCTTGGGTAAAACGGTTTTGCAATAAGGCTAAATCGCTTTGTTTGGTGGCGCCTATCCATAGCACATTGGGATGGTAGCTTTGCTGAAAGGCCAAGTATTTTTCATGGGCTTCTTTTCCGCTTATGGCTATTTCGTAATATGGGTAGGTGATGGACAATAATAATTGAGCCCAGTTAGAGAAATTATCTCCGTAGGCAATGATGCGTTCCTTGTCTACTTGGTTTAACATGTTAATGGCCTGCATTCTGTATTCTTCTTTATCCAGATAATGACCTAGCAGAAATAGATTCTTTGCCATAGCCGAATTTGAAGCAGGAATTACATTGTCTGTAGTTTCCAGGCTTTTGGCAATAAGTTGCTTGCTCTTTAAGCTGCGCATGTAAAACAAGCTTGTGGCTTCATGCTCAAAATTTGCTTTAGAATAAGTGAGCCATGCTTCGGCTTGCTCTAAATACTTTTCATCAAAAGTTACTTCGAATAAGGAGAGGAAGGCCTGAATAGAAAAAGTATAATCTTCTATTAAACCTTCTATGCTACTTGTTCCTTTTTTATAAGAATGAAGCAAACTGCCATCTGCTTGAGCTTGATTTTTTAGCAGCCACTTGGCGCATTTTTCAGCACGCTCCAGGTATTCTTCATGTTCAGGAAAAGCCTTGTAAGCATCTACCAAGCCTGTAATCATAAGTCCGTTCCAGCTCGTGAGGGATTTATCATCCAGGCCCGGGCGAATTCTCTTAGCGCGCTCTTTTAGTAAAGCCTGTTTCCAGTTTTCAGCTTTTTCTATCCAAGCTTTATAATTGGCTTCGCTCGGTACAAAATCACTTCTCAATAAAATGATATGTCCA
>JAUICR010000122.1 GCA_030427785.1 Bacteroidia bacterium
AGAAGCTTTGTTTGATCGTCACAATTCCATAGATGGTGTGATTCATTTTGCTGCCTACAAAGCGGTAGGTGAGTCGGTTCAAAAGCCACTTGACTATTATGAAAATAATATTGGCTCTTTAGTGCATTTGCTGCAAGCAATGCAAAAAAGAGAATTAGACAATTTTATTTTCAGTAGTTCTTGCACTGTATATGGTGAATCTGATGATTTGCCGATTACCGAAGAAAGCAAAGTGGTACCAGCACTTTCACCTTATGGTAATACCAAGCAGGTAGGCGAAGAGATATTGAAAGACGCTATTCGGGCGCATGGATTTAATGTGATTTCACTGAGGTATTTCAATCCTATTGGAGCACATCCTACAGCCAAAATCGGAGAACTACCTTTAGGCGTTCCTTTGAACTTGGTTCCTTATATCACACAAACCGCGGTGGGTATTCGCGAGCAGTTAGCTGTGTTTGGCGAAGATTTTGACACCCGTGATGGTACTTGCGTTAGAGATTATATCCATGTGGTGGATGTAGCCAAGGCGCACGTAATTGCAGTGGAACGATTGGTGAAAAAACAGAATAACGATAAATACGAAGTTTTCAATTTAGGAACTGGAACGGGAAGCACTGTGTTGGAAGTGATTCATGCTTTTGAGAAAGTATCCAATTCAAAATTGAACTATAAAATTGTGGCGCGCAGAGAAGGTGATGTAACAGCAGCCTATGCTGATACTACCAAGGCCAACAATGTATTGGGCTGGAAAGCCGAAAAAACTTTAGAAGATGCCATGGCGGATGCCTGGCGTTGGGAACAAAAAATTAGAAAAGAAATGTAGACCGCACTAGTGGATTCTACTTTATAAAATCAAGGAATTATGTCTACTCAAAAGAAAATTCTTATCACAGGTGGAGCCGGATTTATTGGCTCGCACGTAGTTCGCCTGTTTATCAATAAATATCCAGAGTATCAGATTTACAATTTGGATGCGCTTACCTATGCGGGTAATTTGGAAAACTTGAAAGACATCGAAAATGCGCCTAATTATCATTTTATAAAGGCTGACATTGTGGATGAAAAAGCGATGCTCGACCTTTTTGCTGAATACAAATTTGATAGCGTAATTCACCTTGCGGCCGAAAGCCACGTAGATCGTTCTATAGAAGATCCTTTAGCCTTTGTTCGCACCAATGTGATTGGTACGGTAAACTTGTTAAACGCTTTTCGAAATACCTGGAAAGGAAATTTTGAGGGTAAACTTTTTTATCACATCAGCACGGATGAGGTGTACGGAACTTTGGGCGCTACGGGCCTTTTTGAAGAAACCACTCCTTATGATCCTAATTCTCCCTACTCAGCTTCTAAAGCAAGCAGTGATCACTTTGTACGTGCGTATGGCGAAACCTATGGAATGCCATACGTAGTAACCAATTGCTCTAATAATTATGGTCAAAATCAGTTTCCTGAAAAGCTGATTCCACTTTTCATCCATAATATAAAAAACAACAAACCGCTACCTGTATATGGCGATGGTAAATACACGCGCGATTGGCTTTATGTGGTAGATCATGCTCGTGCTATTGATACTGTTTTTCATGATGGGAAAGAAGGAGAAACCTATAATATTGGTGGTTTTAATGAGTGGCAGAATATTGAGTTGATTCGTGTGCTGATAAAGCAAATGGATGAAAAGCTTGGCCGCCCTGCTGGAGAATCAGAAAAACTGATAACCTATGTAACCGACCGCCCTGGTCATGATCGTAGATATGCCATTGATGCCAATAAGATTAAAAATGAATTAGGCTGGGAGCCTTCTGTAACCTTTGAGCAGGGGCTTTCTATTACGATAGATTGGTACTTGGCTAATGAAGAATGGTTAAACAACGTTACTTCTGGAGACTATCAGAAGTATTACGATGGGATGTACGCGGAGAGGTAGAGTATTTATGTCGATTTTTAAACAGCCAATTCAGATTTTTGAAATATTGGTAGGATTGTTTTTGGCAAGTTCCGTTTATGGACAAGAGATTAGCCTGTTTCAATACAACAGGTTTGATTTTATAGAGCTTACTCCCAAAAACATTGAAATTATTTATAACAGCTTTCAAGGAAAAGGCTTCGATGAACTCGGGAGTCAAATTGGTTTTTTTCAAGATGAGGTGACTAACGAAAAAGGTATCATGACATATTCTAAAGGGAATATCGATTCTGTATACCAAAGTGTAAGTTGGAATAAGAATGATAATATCTTGATAATTGGATGGCTCAACCAAGTCGATAGCTATTCAACGACTTTCAGATTAAAAATAGAACTTAGAAAGTATCTATTACAAAGCACTGATTTAGTTGATTTTTATAAGCTAGAAATAGCTTCCTCGAAGTTTTTGGTGGGAATTGACAATGATGAACTTCCAGAAATGACCTATGAAGTGATTAGGGTTTCTAAACCAGTTGTTTGGCCCTAATGCATCTTAAACCTTCGGCAGCGTAAAATGAACCTTTGTTCCTGTATCAGGTTTAGATTCAATCCAAATGTCACCTCTTAAGTTTTGTATAAGTCTTTTCACTGTTGCTAGTCCAATTCCGGTTCCGGTTTTTCCGTGTCGGTCTAGCTTTTGGTTGGTTTCAAATAGCTCAAATATTTTTTTTAAATCATCAGCTGAGATTCCATCCCCGTTGTCTTCTACTTCAAACTTGTAGACATCATTTTCCTCTTTCAGTCTAATTTTTACCCACCTATCTTTTTTGGAATTGTACTTAGAGCCATTGGTTATTAAGTTGAGAAGTATTTGGGTAATGGCTCCTCGGTTTATTTCTATATCCTTAAGCTCCGATTCTATTTCAACTTTCAAGTCAGATTCAAGCGAAAAGAAGCCTTTCAGCTCTTTGAATAAATTCTGCGTCTCAGTCAACTGATGGTTATTTCTAAGCAGTACATCACTTTTGTAATAGTTTAGAATACCGTTGATATAACTGCTTAATGCGTTAGTTGATTCCTGCATCAATTCAATAATACCTGAAATTTCAGGATTCATTTTTCCATCTAGTGAAACAGATAAAACCTCCGTTAAGCCGGTAATATTACCTAATGGCGATTTTAGGTCATGTGATACAATGGCGGCAAATTTTTCCAACTCTTCATTTCGGATTTTTAAGTCTTCCTGTGCTTCCTTGAGCTTTATGTTTTTATAATGACATTCCATAAGCATCATTACCTGCTTAGCCATATTTACTAAGGCTTGGGTCTGCACTTCGTTGAGCTCCTTTGCCTCAGTATCAAAAACACACAGAGTTCCCAATCGGTAGCCCTCGGGGTTAAGTAGTGGAGCTCCGGCATAAAAGCGCACACCCATTTCGGATACCAAAGGGTTATCATGAAAGCGTTCATCTTTTGTGGCATCAGCTACCACCATTATTTCATGCTCGTCTAGTATAGCGTGTCCGCAAAATGATCTATCCCTTGGGTCTTCATTAAATGGAACCCCATGATGTGATTTTAAGAAATTGCGGTCTTTGTCTAAAATGGATACCAGCGAAATAGGGGCGTTGCAGATATAGGCCATCATAGCTGTAATACAATCGTAGCATTCTTCGGGCAAGGTATCTAGCAATTGATATTTCTCTACTTCGCGTTGTCTTTCTGCCTCGTTGCTCGGAAAATCTGGTTTTTTCATATGGTAATAGAAGGCAATGGGACCTGTATGCTTTTTATAAAAATAATGTTATTGCTAAAAGTTTATAGCTTTCCAAAGCTAATGATTCAAATTAAGCCTTGTCAAGATAGTATTTTACCGAAGTCGTTTTTTGAAAACCAAAAGTTTTTTGAAAGAGGCTGTGGCTAATGTTATTCGTACAATATTATATGCTGAAATAAAAAAAGGCTGCAGTTGCAGCCTTTTTAATGTCAAAGATTCTTTGCTTAAGATCCACCCACAGGGCCTAGCCACCAACAAAACCCAAAGGTTAATGCTTTAGAGTTTAACCAAAAATCAACATCACTGTTTGTTTGTTTTAAGGTGTTGTCTTGGTCATTCGTGTACGTTGTTTGTCCCCAAGAGAATAGCCCAAAACTCATTTCCAAAGCGATGGCCGGAGTTAAAAAATAAGAGAAGCCGGGGTTAATTCCCAAAGAAACACTGGAGACATTATCTCTCAAAGCCTCTATTTCATCTCCCGTGTTGGAGTCAAATTCTTTGCTGGTTCCACCTTGGAAATTGAAGCCAACTTGACCGAATGTATAAAACCTAGGAGCAAAGCATGGGAAATAATACCTACCGAAAACACCAGCGCCCCATTGTCCTTCACTACTGGTTTTTACATCATTGGAGTGTGCCGTGTAATTGTTACCCAAAATGGCCAACCCAACTCCTATGGTTTGTGTAAGCATATACATGGCGGCAATATTCACGAACAAATTGGCGTATGCGTTATCCGTACTACCTCCACTATTAGAATTGGTGAATTTGCTATTGTATATGTTAAACCCACCCATTAGTACTATTCTGCTAGCTAGGTCTCCGGTAAACTCCTCATCTACCTGGCCATTTGCCTCGCCCGAAAGTGCAGAAAGGTCGTCCGTGTGAAAAATTAATTTCGGAATATCCACATCTAAGTCGAATGGTTTGGCTTCATCTGATTGTAATACGTGGGTTGATTTTAATACAGATGACTTGGCGGTGGTATGGTTGGCCAAAACAATATTGCTAAACTCTGATTGAGCACTAGCCGAAAACAGTATTAGGCTGCTCACAAAAAGGGTAAATAATTTTTTCATGGTTTAAGAATTAAATTGTTAATCTTCTAAAGATAAAGGTTTTAGTTTTTTCATTTCTAAACCTAGTTTTCTGTTTTGAAATAGTTCTTCACAGTGCTCTGTTTGTTCTTGCCTATTTCTTATTCTCTAGCGGTTACATTAGTTCGCAGATGGTACTTGATCGCAATGCGATTTAAAACGAAAATTTAAAGGATGGCTTGATTAGAAATCCATAGGTGTTGGGTTGGGTAGCGTCATTTAGTCTCCACACAAAATCTACTCGCGCTAGTTTAAAAATGTTTTCGAGCCCAAAACCTATTTCGGTGTACGGGCTCGAAATTTTGGAGCTATTAGCTGAAAATAGATATTGAGATTCGTTATTGACGTCAGAAAGTGACCCCCAGTAGGCCTTGGCAAAAATGAACGATCGCCATTTCAGTCTATTTACATATGGTACTCTATCAAGCAGTGCTCCGTCAAAATGTTGCTGTACACTTCCTGTAAAATATTGGTCGGCCATAAATTCGGCATATTTCATTAGGTTAAAAGCAAAGTCATCATATAGTACAAGCTGGTTGCTGAAAGGAATATCCAAATAAGGGTAGGGTACTGTACCAAATGTTTTTCCTGCTTCAAGGTAATATTTGAAGTAACCAATACTTTTGAAATGAACATGTTGACTTAGGGATAACTTCACCTTCTGAAAGTTGAAATCTGAACCAAACTCCTTAGAAGCGTAAGTGGCCATAAGACCTATATCAGGCCATTTTCTGAAGTTTTTCCTGAGGTTTTCTTTGCTGTAAAAATCACCACGTACTTTTTTGTTTTGCCAGTTGTACTTAAAGCTTAAGCTAAGCCCGGCACTGTGATAGTTGTTTACCTCGCTTATTGTTCCTTGCGTATTCGTTTCCCAAAATTTTATGGTGTCGGTAGTTCGCAAGGTATTGTTAAAATAACCCACTCTACCCTCCAAGCCTACGGCTAGGTTCTGCTCTACATAAGCTTTTACATCTTGCTCATATAACCTGGATGTAGCATCGCCAATTTGTAGAAATGAAGTGATAATGTGATCGATAGCAATGGCATTTACACTTCGCCCAAGTTGCATTATGTCGTCTGTAAGCTGCAGTCCTAGGCGTGTTCCGTCTTTCTTGCCCATAGCAAACTCTCCAGCCACTTGGTACTTCCACTTTTCATCATAGGTGCCGTAGGCTACATAGGCACTTCCTGATAATGGAAAATCAAGGTTTTGCGCTGTGCGCAACCCAAATTTGAGCCTGGAGTGCTCTACATAGTTGTAACTATAAAAAGTATATACGTCACCTATCTCTATTGTTTTTTGAGGTATGTAGCCGGTTGCTACTCCCATCACCAGGTTTTTTCTGAAAATAAACTTGGGATCAGTTTCCACTTGTTTTACCATTTTGTGGAGTGATGTTTCAAGCGTAGTAAGTTCTTCAGGCCTGGCCGATTTCCAGTATTCCTCTGTTTTAAGTTGGCTACTATCCGTTTCGAGCACTAGCTGCGAGCCTTTCAAAATTTGTGGGTCCAAGGCTTGGTTGATCTTGTAGTTCTGAAAAATTGATCTTTTAGTACCGTAAAAGCCCGTGAGCTCACTGGAGTTTTCAATGACGGTAAAGTCACCAATTACATCCGTATATTTTAACATCCAATGCTCGTTTTCTAATTTTTGAAATTCCTGTTTCACCAAATAGCTTCGCACAAAATTTACATTCGCCATAATGTCAAATCGAAGCTGGATTGTTTTTACCGCAAAAGTTGCCGCATCTATAGTCATCTCGCCCACAAATGCGAGGTTTCTCTCTTGTTTGGGAATAAATGCAATATGATATTCCTTAGAACTTCCGGTCCCGTTGCTATCCAAAAAGTAGTGGTAATGATTTTTATAATTTTTATTTAATGGGCTCGGAAAGTTCTTTTCTAATATACTCACGTAGTCTTCGTACACATTCGGACTAAAGTATAGGTCGTTTACAAACTCAAGAATTTTTGGGCCTGGAAGGCCTGTGACTTTTTTAGCCTTTACAATGCTTTTTTCATCCTTCGGATTTTTTTGATAGTAATGTTCAGATACATTTTCTACCAACAGCACGGGCAAATACTCTACACCATCCTTTGTGGTATTGGAGTATGACCACACGTAATCAAAGGGTTTTAGCAAAAAGTTCTCCTTTGTTTTATCATTAATATGATTTAAGTCAAACCTAATTTTAGAGTACTCATCGCATGTGTAGCTGTCCAATTCTTTGGGATTGTTACTTGGTTTATTCGCTATTATCTTGTCCATCACCGCAAAGGCAGGATTGATACCCGGCACAACCAAAGCTTCATCTAGCTGGGTGCGGTCGGGCTCTAGAGTAATCGTTAGTTCTACACTTTGTGTTATGTATACCCGTTTGCTTTTGTATCCTAATGAAGATATAATGAGACTATCAGATGGGAGTGTGGCTGAATATATTTCGAGCTTGAAATAGCCATCCATATTGCTGGTAGTTCCTATTTGTGCTTCTTTATAAAAAAGATGAACAAATGGGAGAGGCTCTTCGCTCCCGGCTTCTAGTACCCTTCCTTTTATCACAAAATTTTGAGCCCATAGCGGTGCACTTAGGCCTAGTACTATCAGCGTAAAAAAGAATGAATAATAATAGTGCTTCATGGGCTTTGACAATCGCAAGGCGAAAAGCGATTTGGTTTGTACAACGGCTAAAACTATAATTTAGAGCTTACATTACCGACAAAAAGTTAATACTATTTTAGCCGCAGTATTAATACCTGCAAATAAATATTAATGCAGATTAAGTATGCGGCCAAACATTATGTGCAATTCTTTAAGCACACGGCACTAGGTGTTGACTTGCTTACCTGGTGTAAAGTGCTTGCAAAAAATGGCTTTGCCATAGATATTAGATTTTGGCCAAAAGCTTTCTTTATTTCGGTGCTGGCATTGCTGAATGCTCCTTTTCAAGTACTGGAATATTTGCTTTATCACAAGAGAATTAAAAAGGTGAAAGTAAAAGCACCGGTTTTTATTATCGGTCATCCACGTAGCGGTACCACCTATCTGCACTATGTGCTTAGCAAGGATCCTGCGTTTTCTTATTGCCGCACACATGATGCATTGATTCCGCATCTCACTTTGACTTTCGGAAAAATAACGTCAAAAATTCTGGATGCCTTTATGCCAAAAACAAGGCCGCAGGACAATGTAAGGGCAGGCGCTGATATGCCCAAGGAGGAGGAGTTTGCCCTGGCTAATTTGGGAACTGTTTCTATGGTGCACGGTTATTATTTTCCACGCCAGTTGATGGCCAATTTTGAAGAAAGTGTACTTTTTGAAGGGAAAGCTGAACACAAAGAAAAGTGGAAGAAAAACTTAAAGTACTTCGCTCAAAAGTTAAGCTATAAGTACCCTGAGAAACGATTGCTCTTAAAAAGCCCTTTCAATACCGGCAGGATTAAAGAGATTTTAGAGGTTTTTCCTGATGCAAGTTTTATTCACATACATCGCAATCCCTACGAGGTTTTTCAATCAAACGTTCATTTGTACGAAAAAATAATCCCTGTGCTGGGATTACAAAAGCCCAAAAACGAAGAGGTGCTGAATTTTGTGTTTTCGAGTTATAACAAGATGTATCGCAAGTTTTTGAATGAAAAACAGTTGGTTACGCCTCCACGTTTTTATGAAATTAGCTATAACTCATTCATTGAGAACCCCGAGGAGGAATTAGAGTTGCTTTACCAGCATTTGAGCTTAGGTCATTACGCGGAAGCAATACCTTATTTGAGAAGTGAAATCAAGCAATTTGACAGCTACAAGCCCAATGACTACAGTACTATGAAGCCAGAAGACAAGAAAAGAGTTGAGAATGAGTGGGGGTTTATGATGAATACTTATGAGTATTAATAAGTGCTTGGTTGGAGTAATCGTCCATCGTGTAATATAGGCCTCGAAATGCATCCATATTTACTAGTTTTACCGCCCATCCAATTGTAGAAGGAAAATGTCAAAAAGATTGTAATGAAGCAGACGTACGATAAAATGTCGCTGGGGATGAATAAGCTCATTACCAATACCTATAGTACTTCGTTTTCGCTGGGTGTTAAATTTCTGCATCCGGCACTTCGCAATGATATTTATTCCATTTACGGCTTCGTTCGATTGGCCGATGAAATTGTAGATTCATTTGAAGGATATGATCAGAAGGCGCTGATGGCGGGCTTAGAAAAGGACCTTTTTTGGGCTTTAGATAATCACATTAGTATCAATCCTGTGTTAAACAGTTTTCAGCAAGTGGTGAATAAATATGGCATTTGTCATTCTCTTATCCATCAGTTTTTGCACAGCATGAAAATGGACTTGGATGAACGAGAATATAGCAACGAAGAGTATGACTTATACATTTTAGGCTCAGCCGAAGTGGTGGGGCTTATGTGCCTTTATGTTTTTTGCGAGGGCGATAAGGCTTTGTATGAAAGGTTAAAAGAACCTGCACAAAAGTTGGGTTCGGCTTTTCAGAAGATCAATTTTTTGCGAGATATCAAAAATGACTATGTAGAATTAAAGCGCTGTTATTTTCCAAATTTGGATATAGATAACTTTGATGACGAGGCTAAGGCACGCATAGAGGAGGAAATACTCAAGGATTTTAGCGAGGGCTACCAAGGCATAAGAGAGTTGCCGCCAAGAGCTCGCTTTGGTACTTATCTAACCTATCGTTATTATAAAGCTCTGCTAAATAAAATTAAGCGTACCAGTGCCTTGGGCTTACTTGGCGGTAGGATGCGGATTCCGAACAGGCGAAAGTATTTGATTTTGGGAGTGAGTGTTGTACGACACCGATTGGGATTAATATAAATGCAGTGATTTACCTTATAAATACATTGATAGTTATTGCCTCATTTGCGGCCATGGAAGGAATAGCTTGGGGCTTGCACAAATACGTGATGCATGGCTTTATGTGGAATATGCATAAGGATCATCACATTCCGCATAATAAAAAATTTCAGCGCAACGATTTTTTTGCCCTGGTTTTCGGAATTCCAAGTTGGTTGCTCATCATGTTTGGCATAATGGGCGGCTGCGATTACCGCTTGTATATGGGTATTGGCGTTACCTTATATGGTATTTGCTATGTTATTATTCATGATGGCCTTATTCATCAACGATTTAAAATTTTTAGAAATACCAAAAATCCCTATTTGCTAGCCTTGCTCAAAGGGCATTGGGCTCATCATAAACATGATGGGAGTAAAAACTACAATCGCTATAAGGATATTTGCTACGGTATGCTATTAGTGCCGTTTAGGTTTTTCAAAATGCCTAAACAAAAGAAGTGATTAACTAAGGGTGATAGTGTGGCTCGTGCTGTTGCCTTATACTCTAAGAATAATGTGTTGCTTAGCCGTAGAATAAAAACTAGAACTAATAAGGAATAGCCAATA
>JAUICR010000123.1 GCA_030427785.1 Bacteroidia bacterium
AAGAGAAAAAAGCAGGAAACTTTTTTGCCGCAAATAGTTTCCGTTTTTATATAGTTTATACATTCGCGCTCTGAAAAAATGGAACCTCAAGAATTAGAAATTATCAATGGAGCCTTAAACCTATTTAGATGTTATGGTCTGAAAGGGGTGACTATGGATGATGTGGCCAAAGAGCTAGGGATTTCTAAGAAAACCATTTACAAATACTTTGAGAATAAGGCCGATCTGATTCACAAGATCATACTCCACGTAAATAGTACTATCGAAAAAGAGCTTCTAAGGATTCATAGCGAAACTTGCAATCCTATTGATGAGTTGATTGCGATTGAACAAGTGGTTTACAACATCGTTAAGCGCAATAATCCGAGCCTCAACGAGCAGCTCAAGCAGCTATACCCGGCAAGTTATGAGTACTTAACAGAAAACAGACATCATGTAGTTCACAGCATTATTTCGAAAAACATAGAAAAAGGGCAAAAAGACGGCTGGTACAGAGATGATGCCTGCAAGGGGATTGTGAGTTTTTTGTACTGCAAGAAGGTTGACACCAACCCCAATGAAGAAACGAATGTATTTGGAAGTTACGAGATGAGTCACATTATGAGCCAGGCCATGACCTACCACGTAAGGGGTATTGCCACCAAGAAAGGCCTGGACTACCTAGAAGAAAAGTTAATGGATACTAAAGCAATTATATGATACGGAAGTTAGTAGCAATCTTATTGATGGCCGGAGCCGTTACTGCGCAGGTAGATGAATCTGCCGAGCCCAGCTCATTTTCCTTAGAGGAGGCACAACAGTATGCGCTGGTAAATAGCTATAGCGTACAAGATAAAACTCTAGAATATGAAAAATCGGTACAAACAATAAAGGAAACAGCCGCTATAGGCTTGCCACAGATAAGTGCCGCATTTGATTTTACCTACAACGCTAAGTTGGCTCAAATGCCTTTGCCAGAAGAGTTTCAGGTGCCTGGGGGGCCAAAGTTTGCCGCCTTCGGAACTGAATATAGCAATGTGGCAAGTTTAAATTTAGATCAGCTTTTGTTGGATGGCTCCTATTTTATTGCCTTGCAAGGAACCAAGGTATTTAAGCAAATAGCCGTATATGATTTGGAGATTTCGGAGCTTCAAATTATCAATGATGTATCTCAAGCCTATTATGGGGTTTTAGTTTCTAAAGAAAAAATAGAGATTATAATAGAGAACCTCGCCAGCATGCAAAAGAGCTATAACGAAACCAAGGCATTGTATGACAATGGTTTTGTAGAAGAGCAGGATGTAGATCAGTTGGAGTTATTGATATCAGGGCTGAGCAATACGCTTAACCGTACTGAGAGAGAATACGAAATAGCCAAGATGCTTCTCAACTTTAACCTTGGCCGACCCGTACGAGCAGAACTTACACTTACCAGCACCGTAGAAGACGTAATGGTGGTAGAAGATTTACTCTTAAACAATCCATTTGATGTAACTCAAAATTTGAATTATAAGCTGGCCGAAACAAAAGAGTATGGTAGCGAGTTGCAAGTGAAGAATGAGAAATGGAAGTATTACCCAACCTTATCTGGCTTTGTAAGACATGGGCAGTCTAATTTTCAAAATGATCTGGATAGAACTTTTAGCTTCCATGAGTATTGGATTCCTAATACCTCTATGGGCTTAAGTTTAAGGTGGAATTTACTTGAAGGATTAAAAAGACCTGCTACTGTACAAAAAGCCAAATTAGATCAGGAGCGAGCAGAAGTTGGATTGGCCTTGAGCGAAAATCAACTAAAGCTGGAATACGAGCGAGCAAAAACTACCTACCAATTTACTTTTGACAATTACAATACGCAGAAACGAAATGTAGAATTAAGTAAAAAAATTAGAGATAAAACCTATATAAAGTATCAAGAGGGTATAAGCTCTAGTTTGGACCTTACCCAAGCAGAAAACCAATACCTGGACGCCCAGCAACAATACATTCTAGCTATCCAAAACCTACTTAACGCCAAAGAACAACTGATATACGCTATCGGTAAATAACCACATATTATTATGAAAAATTCATTAATCCTTTTTGCTGCCTCTCTTTTGGTATTGTCGTGCACACAAAGCCCAGAAGGCTTAGAAGCAAAACGTACCGCCCTACTAGAGAAACAAAAGCAACTGAGTGAACTGGAAACGGAAGTGCATTTGCTGGAAGAGGAAATAGCGGCCTTAGATACAAGCAATTCAGAAATTGCTACACGAGTACAAGTAAAGAAAGTTGAGACGGAGTCTTTTGAGCATTTTGTAAAACTTACAGGTACAGTTACCTCGCAAGAAAACATCATGATAAGTGCCGAAACAAATGGTAGAGTGCGATCTGTGCCAGCAGTAGAGGGGCAAAAGGTGGCCGCAGGTACCATTTTGGTTCGATTGGAGGACGATATTATTAGCAACCAACTAGAGGAGGCTAAATCAGCATACGAGCTTGCAAAACTCACATTTGAAAAGCGTAAAAATCTGTGGGATCAAAATATTGGTTCGGAGATGGAATATCTACAAGCCAAAAATCAATTTGAAGCTACAAAGAGTAAGTATGCTCAAGTTCAAAACCAATATGACCATACCACAATAAAGGCCCCAATACGAGGTAGTGTAGATCATATAGGTGTGCGCGAGGGAGAATTTGTATCGGTGGGTACACCTATAGCCCGAGTGGTAGATCTGGAAAAAGTGGAAATAGAAGCAGAACTTTCGGAGCAATACCTACGCGCTATAAAAAAAGGAGATAGTGTAGTTGTAGAGATTCCGGCTTTAGATATTAAGCTGAAAGCCCCCGTAAGTTTTGTAAGCCAGGTGATTAATCCTGACAACCGCAGCTTTAAGGTAAAGGTAAATCTTGATAATAAGAAGGGTATCATAAAGCCTAATGTATTGGCAAATATGATGATACGCGATTATAAGAATGATTCAGCATTAGTAATTCCTTCAAATTGTATTAGTAGTGATTTGAAAGGCGAATACGTGTACTTGATGGTGGGAACAGGAGCGGAGGCTAAAGCAGAAAAGCGCTATGTAAAAAAGGGAAAGTCCTTTGGTTCGTATACCGAAATTTTATCAGGATTGAAGCCTAACGAAAACGTGGTGACTGTGGGCTACAGCCAATTAAATGATGGTGAGAAAATCACAATCAAATAAGTGCTAATACTATAAAAATATTATGGCTAATAAATCCAACAGAGAATTTAAGCTAAGTAGCCTTGCCTTAAATAATTCGATAAGCGTATTTATGCTTTCAGGATTATTGATTTTGTTTGGTGTGTACTCGTACCGTACCATGCCAAAGGAGTCATTTCCCGAAATTGTGTTCCCTTTAATTTATGTGCAAACGCCATATGCCGGAAACACACCCTCAGATATTGAAAACCTAATTACACGTCCGCTCGAAAAGGAAATAAAAGGGATAGACGGTATTAAAAAATTAAATTCTGAATCTATTCAGGATATGTCCATTATCAATGTTGAATTTAACATTGATGTAAATACAGAGAAAGCATTACAAGATGTAAAGGATGCTGTAGATAGGGCCAAGAGTGATTTGCCCACAGACCTTGATAATGATCCATTAGTAATGGATGTGGATTTGTCCAGAATTCCTATTCTCAATATTAATTTATCTGGCGACTTTTCAATTGATCAATTAGTAGATTATGCCGAATATCTGCAAGATGAGATCGAAGAGTTATCTCAAATTTCGGAAGCCACCATTACTGGTGATAAAGAAAAAGAGGTACAAGTAAATGTTGATCTCCCACTACTCAAGGTAAATCAGATAAGTTTTGATGACCTGCAAGGAGCAATTGCCAACGAAAACATCAACATAGGAGCTGGCGATATATTACTGGGAAATACAAGAAGAAGTATCCGTACTGATGCCGAATTTCAGAGTATGGAGGAGATTGAGAACATTATTGTGAAGCATGAAAACGGCAATATTGTTTACCTCAAGGATATAGCTGATGTAAAGTTTACTTACAAGGAAGTAGAGAGTTTTGCTCGCTTGGAGGGAGAGCAGGTAGTGTCGCTTAACGTTATCAAAAAAAGTGGCGAAAACCTTCTGGAGGCTACCGATAGGATTTTTGAAATCATTAAGGAAGCCAAATCTAGCGGTGCTTTGCCAAAAGGGCTGCGTGTTACCACTACCAACGATCAGTCGGTTCAAACACGAAACCAAATCAGCAATCTGGAGAACTCTATCATCAGTGGAGTTATACTGGTAGTGTTGGTACTGTTGTTTTTCTTGGGCTTGCGCAATGCAATTTTTGTGGGTCTTTCTATACCATTTTCAATGTTTATATGCTTCTTAATATTGAGCGCTATGGGCATTACCCTGAACTTTATGGTATTGTTTTCATTGATTTTGGCGCTTGGTATGCTCGTAGACAATGCCATTGTTACTATCGAAAATATTTACCGACTGTACGAAGAAGAGGGGCTTTCAAAGTTTGAAGCTGCCAAACAAGGAGTAGGTGAGATTGCAGTACCTATTATTAGTAGTACCGCTACCACACTGGCGGCCTTTTTTCCTCTGCTTTTTTGGGATAGTATTATTGGGGAGTTTATGAGTTTTCTTCCTACTACCTTGATAATTGTATTGGCTTCTTCGCTGTTTGTTGCCTTGGTTATCAATCCGGTAATTACAGCAACATTTTTAAAGAAACAGGATCTCACAAAAAAGCCAAATTATAAAAAGGCTCTTACTTCAGCTGCCATATTTGGAGCTATAGGAATCCTTATGGTGCTGATGAAATCGTTCATGTTTGGCAATTTTATGCTGATCATTGCTTTGGTAATTATTGTCTTTGTTTACATCCTAGAACCCCTCGCGGTTAAGTTTCAAACAGGCGCTCTGGTAAGGCTCGAAAGTGCGTATTCAAAAACTCTAAAATGGTCGCTATCGGGTTTCAGGCCCATTTTGATACTGATTGGTACGGTGGTGTTGATGGTAATGTCTATTGGGTTCTATTTTGGAGGTAACCCAAAAGTTGAATTTTTTCCAGTAAATGAGCCCAACTTTATAAATGTGTATGTAGAGGTACCACTTGGTACGGATGTACTAGCTACGGATAGTGTAACCAAACTGGTAGAAAAAGAGCTTCAAACTATTTTGGAGCCCTATAGCAAAGTGATAGAATCGGTAGTTACCAATGTGGGTGCCGAAACGGCTAGTCAAAATGATTTTGGTGGAGCCGCAGGAAACACACCAAACAAATCTAGAATCACCATTGCATTTGTGGAGTATCAATACAGAGAGGGGATTAAAACCACAGATATTCAAAAGGATGTTACTAAACAAATTTTGAATGTTCTCCCTGGCGTAACTACCACTGTAGAGAAAGAACAAAACGGTCCTCCCGTAGGAAGAGCCATTAATATTGAAATTACAGGGGAAGAGTTTGATCAGTTATTTGCCTTGGCTAATGATGTAAGGAATGAGGTAAACGAGGCTAGGATTCCAGGAATTGAAGGGTTGAAAATTGACCTGGAAACCAATAAGCCGGAAATGCTTATTAAAATTGATAGAGAAAGAGCTAGAAGGTTAGGTGTTAGTACCCAGCAAGTAGCGCTAGTGCTGCGTACGGCCTTGTTTGGTCGCGAAGCCAGTAAATATAAAGAGGGCGAAGATGATTACCCGATTGAGATAAGGCTAAAGGAAGAATACCGATACGATGTGGCTAGCCTTATGAATCAGCTAGTAACTTTTCGCTCGCAAGCCACCGGAAAAATAGTTCAGGTACCCATATCTGCTGTGGCGAGTTATAGTTTTAATAATTCCTTTAACTCGATTAAACGTTTAGATTCGGAAAGATTAATTACCATTTATTCCAATGTGATAGAAGGGTATAATGAAACCGAGGTTAATAATAAGATTAAGCAAAAGCTGAAAAATTATGTAATGCCTGCCGGCTATGACCTAAAGTTTACTGGAGCTCAAGAGGAGCAGGATGAATCTTCGGCTTTTTTGGCTACAGCATTGCTTATGGCTATTGCGCTTATCGCTATTATTTTGGTTTCGCAGTTTAACTCGGTTACCAAGCCATTTATTATAATAATGACCGTACTATTTAGTACCATCGGGGTTTTCCTTGGTTTGGGTATTTTCAAAATGGACTTTGTGGTAATTATGACTGGAATTGGGATTGTATCCCTTGCAGGTATTGTGGTAAATAATGCAATTGTTTTAATCGACTTCATTGAGTTGAGTAGGACACGTCAAAGAGAAAGCTTGAATGTAAGTGGCAAGGATGAGCTTACTGATGAAGACCTGAGAGTGGCTATTGAGCTAGGAGGAAAGGTTCGCTTGCGCCCGGTATTGCTTACCGCAATTACCACCGTGCTAGGGTTATTACCCTTGGCAGTAGGTCTTAACATTGATTTTATTGGATTGCTAGCAGAGTATAATCCAAACATATATTTTGGTGGAGATAATGCAGTAATGTGGAGCCCTATGGCGTGGACAGTAATCTTCGGCCTGGTGTTTGCAACATTCCTTACTTTGATTGTTGTTCCGGTGATGTATTTAATTTTTGAAAGAATTACTAGAATAGTTCGAAACTTTTTTAATAAATTTGCAGGTAATTAGGTTAAGGTTTGGTTAATTGGTTGACCAAGGGGGTCTCAGGCGTTTCGTCTGAGGCCCTTTTTCTTTATAGAACAACTACTTACATTATTTCATCTCAATTTTTTTATCGTGATTCTGGACAGAATTAATTTTCCAAGCGATTTAAAAGTTCTCAATACTCAGGAGCTTATAGCCCTATGTGATGAGATAAGAGGTTATTTTCAATCGTTCCCCTTTGGAAAAGAAGGGCACAAGAATTCAAGTATTGGAGTTACAGAGTTGAGTATTGCTTTGCACAAGGTATTTGAAACCCCAAAAGACATATTAATTTGGGATGTAGGGCATCAGGCCTACGTACACAAGCTGCTTACCGGCCGTAAGCCAGAATTGGAACAGATGCGTAAGAAAGGTGGAATCTCGGGCTTTACTAGCCGAAAGGAAAGCGAGTACGATCCTTTTGGTGCGGGACATTCTTCTACATCCATTTCGGCAGCGCTAGGCTTTGCTTTAGGCCAAAGGTTGCACGGAGCGAAAAGAAAGCAAGTAGCCATTATTGGTGATGGAGCATTTACTGGAGGAATGTGCTACGAAGCATTGAATTATTTGGGGCAAGAAAAACTAGACGTATTAATTGTACTGAATGACAATGAAAGTTCTATTGATGAAAACGTTGGTTTTTTAACTAGGAATGGTAGTTACGATTCCTTTTGCCAAAGCTTGGGAATTGAATATCTAGGCGAAGTAAATGGACATAATCTTGAAAGCCTGATAGGTAGTTTGGAAAAAGCAAAGAGCCAATCGCAGCCTAGGTTAATTAGAGTCCAGACCAAAAAACCTTTGAAAGCAGTAGCAACGAGCGCTGAGGAAAATATCCCAACTTCCTTTCAGGAGGTTTTTTCTGAAACTATGGTAGAACTGGCCACTGGCAATGACAAAATTGTGGCTATTACACCTGCCATGCTTTCGGGTTCGGGTTTAGATAGATTCAAAGAGAAATTTCCAACACGGACTTTTGATGTGGGAATTGCCGAGCAAAATGCAGTTACTTTGGCTGCAGGGCTTGCGGCTGATGGTTTCATTCCTGTAGTTCATTTGTATTCTACTTTTAGTCAACGGGCATATGACCAATTAATACACGATGTGGCACTTCAGAGTCTGCACGTAATATTTTGTTTGGATAGAGCCGGCTTAGTGGGAGAAGATGGAGCAACTCATCACGGAAATTTTGACGTGGGTTTTTTAAATACTATCCCAAACCTCAATATAGCAGCACCTCTACACGGAAATGCCCTTTCGGACATTTTGCATTACGCAATAAGCGAAAAAGGGACTTGGTGTATTCGTTATCCAAAGTCTAATTGTGAATTTATATCACAAAAATCTGATTCTAAACCTATCGCCCCAAAACTGTATAAAAAAGGAGCAGGAAAGGCCGTGTTGAGCTTTGGGGC
Source organism: Bacteroidia bacterium (assembly GCA_030427785.1). Lineage (GTDB taxonomy): Bacteria > Bacteroidota > Bacteroidia > Flavobacteriales > Schleiferiaceae > Owenweeksia. Next base: position 8,043 of record JAUICR010000123.1, read on the forward strand.
AATAGGTGTAGAGGTAGAAAATGCCCTTGCACAAAGTGATTATGCCCATTACAATTTTCCGGTACTAAAGCCCTTGGAAAGTAACAGCCTTGTCGAAATCGCAAATTCCTTTGAAAAATTAATTACTGTTGAGGAGAATTCGCCACGCGGAGGTTTTGGCGATACAGTACGAGCTTTATTAGCTGAAAATAATATCACCTCAAACGTAAGGAGCATAGCTTTGCCCGATGTTTTTGTGGCACACGGCAGTAGGCAGCAGTTGCTACAGGATTGTGGCCTGGACGCCCAATCTATTTTAGATTTTGTAAATCGTTCTTGAAGTCCATCAAACGAGCAACATATTTACCTACAATATCAAATTCTAAGTTGACATGATCACCCACTTTAAGGTTTTTAAAGGCAGTGTGCTCAAAAGTATAAGGTATAATAGCAACAGAGAAAAACGGGCCTTCACTTTCTACAACTGTTAAGCTTACCCCATTAATACAAATAGAGCCTTTAGGAACAGTTAAATTTTGTGGATTTGGCTCGTATTTGAATCGCATAACCCAACTACCGTCTTGCGACTGAATGCTTTCGCAAACACCTCGCTGATCTACATGACCTTGCACTATATGCCCATCTAAGCGCGCTCCGGTAATCATGCATCGCTCAAGATTTACCAGGTCACCAACTTTACTGAATTCCAGATTGGTTTTTTTCAAGGTTTCGTCAATAGCAGTTACCGTGTATTTGCCACCATCTATTGAAGTAACGGTAAGGCAAATACCATTGTGTGCAATACTTTGGTCCACCTTTAGCTCCGAAGTAAATGGGCTTGAAAAACAAAAGTGAATATTGGTGCCCTCGCGGTGGATAGATTCCAGTTTACCTAGCGTTTCAATTATTCCTGTAAACATATTGGGTGTTAAATTAAACGAAGTAAAATTTGAGCAAAGTAGTTTAAGTCCTGTGTATTATTCCTGCTGACCAAAAATATGGATAAAGCCATTTATCTCATGTACGGTTTGCTCTTTATAGTTTTGAGGAACATATTTACACACATAAAAATATACCCCATCAGAACAAAGCAACCCAGAGTTTTGATCACGACCGTCCCAGCCTGTCTGAACAAATTCTTCAAGATTTGAAGTTTCATACACCATGGTTCCCCATCGGTTAAACACTTTAAAGTTTATTTCACTGATATCATTTAGCGAAAGCGGTAAAAAGTGATCGTTGGCTCCATCACCATTAGGTGTAAATACGTTTGGAAAAACTAAATCTGGGCAAGATTCGATACACAATGGTTCGGTTAAGAAACTTTCGTTAGTTGTACCTCCAGGATCGCTGCCTGCATCATCAAAAGCTGTGGCAGCCCAGCACCCGGTAATAGCCTCGCCAACTATCCAAATGGTATTGGACCCCACCAGGGTTGCAATTGGTGTGGTAGGCCATGGGTCGTCTATTTGTTTTTTGAAATAGATATTATATCCCAAAATATCGTTGCTACAAGCACTATCTGTAGGGTAAGAAAGCTCAAAATAAATTGAGTCTTTTGCGCAGTCATAGCTGGTCAGCATCAAGGGTGCACAAGGTCGGGTAGTATCTATAGGTGTTGCACAGGCTATTTGCGAATGATTAATCAATGGGCTAGGTAGGCCACCGCCAATACTGTAGTGGCCGATAGTTTGTACTTTATAACAATAGGTGTCACCATTTGTTAATCCTGAGTCTATATAATTGCGTACGAAGCTTTGGCCGATACTATCAAATACACCGCTGCCGGGTGCAGTTTCCTTGTAAATAATGTATTCAGTGTTTCGCCAAGGCGTATTATGAGTAGCTCGCAGTATGTTGCTTTCATCCGAACCACTTACAGTAAGAAATACTGATGAAGCGGGATCAGAGACCCCAAGAACATCTGAGGCCGGGCCGTATAGCATTTCTACTAAATAATTATATCCTTGCCCTTGAGTATTGAGATTAGAATCTATATAGGAGGTATCAGAGGCTGAAGGAAAAGTTTGTACCTCTACAAAGTTGCTTCCATCAATATTATCTGCCCGATATAATACGTAGCTATAGGGAGGTGGGAAATTAGCAGAATCTACCTCGGGTGGAAATACCCACTTTACTGAAATATTTCCTGCAGAGGCATCGGTATTTAGAACGTCTACA
>JAUICR010000342.1 GCA_030427785.1 Bacteroidia bacterium
GGGAACGGCCGATATTTCAATGGTAGAGGGCAGCCACTGGATGACTGAAAATGCCTATCAAGTACTGGTGTATAATCGCGAAATTGGACAGCGCTATGATAGGCTAGTGGGCTACGGGGAATTCTTTTCAACTAATATTAACTAAATGAGCAGCCAAGGCAAAAAGGGTTCTCACTGTTTGAACTGTAATCATCCTTTACAGGGAGAAAATTACTGCCCAAATTGTGGGCAGAAAAATGATACTAGGAGAATGAGCCTCGCAAATGTGGCAAGTGAAACCATGTCTAATTTGTTTGCGCTTGATGGCAGGTTTGCCAATACTCTGTTTCTACTTATCACCCAACCTGGGCAACTTGCCTTGGATTATAAAGAAGGCAAGCGAACCATTTATATGAATCCGGTACGCCTATTTTTTCTTTCCTCCTTGCTCTTACTTTCGCTCTTACAAATTACAGATTCATCGCAAGAAATTTTTAAAACCACCCAGACTCCTACAGCCGCAGAGCAAGACAGTATTAGCAGTACTGATGATGATACTGACCTACGTATTGAAGTGCCCGGTACGGATGATCCTCAAGGGAAATTCAGCCGAATGATTCAATATCAACGAGAGCACCTAGAGGTAGGCACAGAAGAAGCTCTAATAAATATGGAATATCCAAACACTTGGTTTAATCGATTCTTGTATACCCAAGTAGCTAAGTCTTCCAGTCTTGATGATAAACGTTTCAATGAATACCTCTTTTCCAAGCTATTTTGGGTTCTGTTTTTATATGTCCCTTTTTATGCCTTGCTCTTAAAGCTCTTTTATTTTAGGAAGAAAATTTATTATCCTGAGCATCTTTTTTATAGCTTTTACAATCAATCCGTTCTGTTTATTTTACTGAGCTTTATCCTGCCATTCGATCTACCTTTTTGGCTAATCACTCCTATTCTGCTATACATTGTATACTATTACATAGCTTCTATGAAACGGTTCTACAATCAAGGATGGCTCATAACCATAATAAAATACACCGCCATCAATTTACTTTCTATACCCATAGGTATATTGTTGTTTGCAGGATCTGCCATACTCGCATTTGTATTTTTTCATTAATAGCTCAGCCATAAATAATTTGCCCCAATGGCTATAATAGGCACCAACATCGAAAAGGCACAGGCCTTATTAACAGCAGGAGAACTAGTAGCAATACCCACCGAAACAGTGTACGGGCTTGCCGCCAATGCGCTCGATACGGTGGCCGTAGCCAAAATATTTGAGGTGAAAAATCGCCCAAACTTTGACCCCTTAATTGTGCATTTACACGACATTAGTCAGGTAGATGATTTGTGCGAATCTGTTCCCGAAATTTTTAAAAAGCTCTATGAAAGATTCAGCCCCGGCCCTATTACTTATATCTTAAAAAAGAGTAAAAAAGTACCGGATATTGTTACCTCAGGCCATCAAACGGTGGGGATAAGATTTCCGCAACATCCGCTTACGCGCCAATTGTTATTCAATTCTAAATTAGCCTTAGCTGCTCCTAGTGCCAATCCTTTTGGCTATGTAAGCCCTACCACTGCCTTACATGTAGCGCAGCAATTGGGTGATAAAATTCCGATGATACTGGATGGAGGCCCGTGTACCGTAGGCCTAGAATCCACAATTATTGACTTAAGCTCCTCTATGCCCAAAATACTTAGGCTAGGCGGCTTGGCCATACACGAAATTGAAAAAATTACAGGGACTATCTCTGTGCAAACCTCATCTAGCAACCCCAAGGCCCCGGGTATGCTTAGTTCACATTATTCACCAGGCAAAAAACTTATTATCGGAAACATTGATGAACTGCTGCTTGAGTTCGAATCAAAAAACATTGCTACTATCACTTTTAGTAAAACGGCAGAAAGCATTCCTATTGAGAATCAAAAAGTATTATCAGAAACTGGCGACCTAAGAGAAGCCGCATCCAAACTATTTAGCAGCCTACGAGATTTAGACCGCCCAGAAATAGAGCTAATACTAGCAGAGAAATTTCCTGAAGAAGGGCTTGGCCTTGCTAT
>JAUICR010000124.1 GCA_030427785.1 Bacteroidia bacterium
TAGAGGCACGTTCTTTATCATTCAGTTTCGTGTCAAACACAAAACCAATCATAAAGGTAGAGCGGGCAGCTAAAGGATGCTCAGGATATGTTTTTATCACACGATTGTAGGTAGTGATAGATTTTAAAACCTTGCCTGGCATTTCTTTATAAATATCAGCTGCGCGGCTAATGTAATAGGGGCTTATTGAATCTTCGGGGAAATCAGAATAATAAGATTCGTAATCCGCAATCAGAATATTGGCAATAGCCGTATCTAGCTCATCGTGCTCTTTTATATCTTTCTCTAGTTGGCTTATGGCAGCCTTGGCACTATCCTGTGGGGTTTCCACTTTGCAAGATATTAGAGTAAAGCACAATGCGATTAATCCTAAATACTTCATTTTAGTTTTGGGAATTTCATTTTATAATTCACCGATATTTTTCCTTTCGAGATATTGCTCAGTCGGCCTTTCAGCATTCTTTTCTTTAATCCAGACAAGTGATCGGTAAAAAGGATGCCTTCAATATGATCGTATTCGTGCTGAATAACACGGGCTTTTAATCCTTCAAAAACTTCCGTGTGCTCCTCAAAGTTTTCATCCATATAGCGGATGGTGATTTTCTCATGACGCATTACGTCTTCGCGCACATCAGGTATACTCAGGCAGCCTTCATTAAAGGCCCATTCATCACCATCTTCCTCCAGTATTTCTGCATTGATAAATACTTTCTTAAAACCATCCAGGCCTTCCACATCTTCTTCGTCTTCATCTACAAAGCCGCTCGTGTCTATTATAAACACGCGTATGGATTTGCTCACCTGTGGAGCGGCCAGTCCTACGCCATGTGCATTGTACATGGTGGCCCACATATTTTCTATAAAGTCATTAAGACCGGGGTAATCTTTGCTAATATCTTCTCCCTGTTTTCTAAGCACAGGATCACCATAGGCTACTATTGGTAATATCATGAAAAAAATTTAGCGGCAAAGGTAAGAATTGGTATGCTCACAGCCCACCCAAGTACGATTGTAAAATTAAGGCCGCGCTTACCATATCTATTTCACCTTTTTCGCGCCTTTTCATTTTCTTCACACCAGAGTCTATAAGGCTTTGCATGGCCATTTTGGAAGTAAAGCGTTCGTCTTGCAATACTATGTTCATGGTAGGGAACGTGCTTTTTAGCTTTTTGTGAATCTCACGCACCCGATTCGAATTATGCGAATCGCCACCATCCAAAGCCAATGGTTCGCCTATTACGATGGTTTCATAAGCCTCTTTGGCAAAATTCTCTTTTAAGTATTTAAACAGGTTCTCGGTAGGAATAGTTTCCCGCGGACTGGCAATAATCTGCATAGGGTCAGTTTCTGCAATGCCTGTTCTTTTTCCTCCAATATCTAGTGCTATAATCTTTGCCAAGGTTTTACTTTTGCGCGAAGTTATTCATTCAATAATTATCAAAAGAGATATGGACGCTACACAACAAATAATAGAACAAGCCTGGGAAAACCGAGAAATGCTGCAAGACCCTAAAGTGGTGGCGGTGATTGACGAAATTATTGAAAAACTTGATAAAGGAGATTTGCGTTGTGCTGAGCCTACGGCCAATGGCTGGCAGGTAAATGAGTGGGTAAAAAAGGCGGTAATCCTATATTTTCCTACTCGTAAAATGGAAACTTTAGAAGCGGGCCCTCTGGAGTTTCATGATAAAATTCCATTGAAGAAAAACTATAAAGAACTAGGAATACGTGTGGTGCCACATGCAGTAGCAAGACGTGGAGCTTATATAAGTGCAGGTGTAATAATGATGCCCAGTTATGTAAACATTGGTGCCTATGTAGACGAAGGAACTATGGTAGATACTTGGGCTACTGTAGGTAGTTGTGCTCAAATTGGTAAAAACGTTCACTTGAGTGGCGGAGTAGGTATAGGTGGTGTGTTAGAGCCTGTGCAGGCAGCACCCGTTATTATTGAAGACAACTGTTTTATAGGCTCGCGCTGTATAGTGGTAGAAGGAATAAGAGTGGAAACCGAAGCGGTACTTGGTGCCAATGTGGTGCTTACAGCATCTACCAAAATAATAGACGTAACAGGCGATGAGCCTAAGCAGATTGACGGTTATATTCCTTCACGTTCTGTGGTTATTCCAGGTAGCTATGCTAAGCAGTTTCCGGCAGGGGAGTTTAATGTGCCATGCGCTTTAATCATTGGTAAAAGAAAAGAAAGTACCAATAAGAAAACCTCGCTGAATGATGCACTTAGAGAGTACGGAGTATCCGTGTAGCATCAGTAATTTATTCTTTTCAAAAACCAATTCCTCTAATAATAGATATCGGTTTTCTTTTCTTTAACCCAACTAGGGCCGAAATAAAGGAAATCAAAAAAACTAGCTGCTATGAAACTCAACCGCTTTTTTATCACCATCATTGTAGTGTGCAGCTGCTGTGCTATTAAAGCGCAGGATATCTATCAAAAAACCTTTCCTGGTGAACGTAATGGAGCAAACGTTCTTACTACAAATACCTCAGACGGAAATGTAGCGGCAATATTTGTGTCTGATACCGGGCAGGGACCGCCAATGAATTCTATTGAAAGGATAGACCAATTCGGCAATACTATTTCCAAATCACGAATAGGTCCGAGTAGTAGCGCGGCTTATTTTAGTGAGCTGAATGGTGTTATTGCTACAGAGGATAATGGCATTGTAATGTTTGGTAAACGATCATTAATTGGGTACCAGCAAAAAGCTACGGCAATAAAAGTAGATAGTAATGACAAAGTGCAATGGACCGTTGGTTTTATTTATAACACATTCCAAACTACGTTTACCCATGGTATTCACACCAATGATGGTGGCTTCCTTTTTATAGCTAACACCCACTTGCTTAGCTTTAATAAATTCGAGACTTATTTAATTAAGCTGGACAAGAATGGTTCATTAGAATGGAAATCTGGTATAAACACTCAACCTGCGTACTTAAAGTTTGAACCTGGAGGGGTTGCGGAGTCACGTAGGGGTGGTTATTATTTAGTTGGAAGTATCTATGGTTCTCCCCATGGAACCCGACTAGTCAAATTTAGCAGTCAAGGGGTAGAACAGTGGATTAAAGAGTATGCTGTGTCATACAGCATTTCGGGACAAATGAAGTTTATGAATGCGTTCACCACAAAGGAAGGCAATCTTAGGATGTTCTTTTCACAGCGAAACTATGATTCTACCTCTACTGTGATTTTAGAAACAGACTCCCTTGGTGATTCTGAGCATTTGTATAGCTATCGGTCATCCGATAAATTAAAGTTTTATGAACAAACCGTCTTCCCGGCTCATGACGGAGGATACTTAGTGGGCTTGAAGCTTTATTCAGATACTGCTACAAGAGGTTATGTTGGATTCTTTAAGCTGGGCCCAGATTTACTTCCGAAAATTGGAGTCCTTACTAAGACAAATCAAAAATACCCAATAGCGCCCTCCATTACACAAACTATTGATAATGGGTATTTGATAGTGACCACAAACCAGTTTGCTCCCTCATCACTTCATGTACCTTACTTAATTAAATATGGTATTGGTGCCAACAACCTTTGTGAAGGTCAGATAACTTCGTTTTTAAGAAAAGATACGAGCGTAAATAAAACCAATCCGCCCTCTGTCCAAAGAGTCTTCAATGGGCAAATAACCAACGATTCCTATTCATCACAAGGAGCATGGCTTACGGATAGCACATATTGTCGAGGATTTGTAATATCAACCCCTGAGGTTGTCTTAGCTGACTCTCAACTTGAAATCTTTCCAAACCCCAGTAGAGGTTATTTTATTATCAAGGCACCATTAAAAAAAATTAACGATCCAATATTTGTATATGATCAATATGGAAAAGTACATGTAAAAAGAGAATGGACAAGAGAAGAGGTAGAAATCTCAACAATCAGCTGGCCTGAGGGACTCTACCTAGTGAAAAGCGGAGCGTACTTAAAAAAGATACTTGTACTAAAATGATACTTCATAACAACACGTTAGAACAAGAACTTATAAAGGAGAAGCCTTTTTTGAATGACGCTCCTAGAGAGTACGGAGTTTCTGAATAAGCAATATTTTCATTAGTTTCGAAACATGGAAAAGTTACCACTCTATAAGCAGCAATTTAACCTCAATGTAGCCTTAGTATTAATAAGTTCTGCCTTGCTGATTTTTATGTTTGCGGCAACGCTCCAAACATGGGCAGATTGGATTTCATCGAGTGTTATTTCTACCAGTTTGTTTATGGGAATATTCCAGTTATTGCACCGAAACAAGTTTTACTTTAAGTATGACGAAGCTCGTATAGAATGGCGGTTTATAGAAACTGAAGAACCTAATGAGCTCAATATATCCGACCTTGAATCTGTAGAAGAAGCCTGGTTTGGCTTTTGGTTAAATTTTGAAGACAATGAGCGCATACAGTTTTCTACAGATGGCCTATGGAAAAAGGACCGAGACATGCTTTTTCAATTTTTTGCTGAGCGTTGTGAATCTCAACAAGCAGAATTTGCTTAATCACCCATAATTATAACTCTACTGTAAGGCCATCATAGGCTATATTTACACCAGCTGGTAGCAGTTTCTCCACTTCGGTATGTAAGCCCATCTGATGGCTCAAATGCGTAAGATAGGTTTGCTCTACATCTAGTGCTTGAGCCAGTTCCACTGCCTCGTGTAAGGAAAAATGACTGTGATGAGATTTTTGTTTTAGGGCATTTAGTACAAGCACCTTACTGCCCCGTATTTTATCCAGGTTTTCTTCGTCTATAAAGTTTACATCGGTGATGTACGTAAAATCGCCCATACGGAAACCATGCACAGGCAATTGACCATGCATGGCTAGGATGGGAGTAATAGTAAGATCATTTAGGTAAAAGGACTTTTCGCTTATTCCACAGAAGTTTATTTGAGGAATACCTGGATAATCTGGGTTATTGAAAATATAGGCGAATTGTTGTCGTAATCGCTTTTGTACTCTATCGTTAGCGTAAATGTCTATCGCTTTTTTTTGCAAGAAATTAAAAGCACGCACATCGTCCAGGCCTGCCGTGTGGTCTTGATGTTCGTGAGTAAAAAGGATAGCATCCATTTTTTTTACTGCAGCGCTTAGCATTTGTTGTCTAAAATCGGGGCCGGTGTCAATACACAGTGTGATTTCAGGACTTTGAACTAAAAGCGAGCTACGCAGGCGCTGATCCTTAGTGTTGTTAGAGGAACACACATTACAGGTGCACCCAATTACCGGCACACCTTGTGAAGTACCTGTACCGAGAAAAGAGTATTTGACAGACATATGGATAATTGTTAAAAAAACGTTTAAAAATAAGGTAGAAAAAACAGCCTAGGGATTCTAAATGTTAATTTTGTACGGTAAACCTAAACATACTCGATGGAACGCATCACCCTTTCTACAGGCCAAAAGGCACTGAAGATTAACTTGAACGAAAACCTCTACGGAACATTTGCTGAAATAGGTGCAGGACAAGAAGTAGTACGCCATTTTTTTAGAGCTGGTGGCGCTTCGGGTACCGTGGCTAAGGCTATGAGTGCTTACGACAAGGATTTTAGCGATGCCATATATGGCCGAGAGGAAGATGGTAGGTATGTAACCGAAGCAAGGTTGCGAAAAATGATTACTCATGAGTACAACCTTATTGAGGAGCGTTTGGATAGGTCAAGGTTTCCTGATAAGTGCTATTTCGCTTATGCGGATACAGTAGCTACAATCAATTTCACTAAAAAATTTAAAGGCCATGGCTGGATGGGTTTGCGTTTTCAGCTTTCGCCCGATCAAGAACCTAATGATGTGATTTTTCACATTAGGATGAAAGAGGAGGAGGCGTATTTGCAACAAGAGACCATTGGCACCATGGGTGTAAACCTTATTTACGGTTGCTTTTACATAAGAAACCGCCCTGAGGAATTGTTGAGATCGCTGTACGACAATATTGCAAAATATAAAGTGGAGATTGATATGATCCACTTTGAAGGACCGGAGTTTAAGAATGTAGATAACCGATTGATGTCGCTTCAGCTGATAAAGAATGGAATGACAGATGCGGTGATTTTTGGTCCGGAGGGCAAAAATATACTGCCTGCAGCATTGCTTTATAAAAAGAATATTCTGACCCTACGTGGAAGCTTTAGGCCAGCCACTAAGGTAAATATTGATATGATTAAAAAAGCCTACGGATACTTTGTAGAAGAACGTAAGGTAGATCATGATAACCTTGTGGTGCTGTTCGAAATTACACTGAATAACCTTAGGGCCGAAGGCGAAATTGATGAACAGGATTTTCTGGATAGAGCCGAAATATTATGCTCCCTAGGGCAAACGGTACTTATCTCTAATCATCAGCAGTACTACAAGTTGGTAGAGTATTTTACAAGATATACAGATCAACGAATGGGGCTTATTATGGGGGTAACTAATTTAAAGGAGCTATTTGCTGAGAAGTATTATCGCGACCTTAAAGGAGGAATTCTAGAAGCTTTTGGAATTTTGTATTCCTCCGATTTGAAACTATATGTATACCCATCGCAGCCCGAGGAAGGAGATGAAATAGAAACGAGTAAATCGGTGAAAATTCACCCACGCTTACGCCCCTTGTTCGATTATCTTTTGAACAATAGAAGGATGATAGATATAGAAAATTATGATCCTGAAATTCTACAAATATTTTCGCGTGATGTGCTGAGCCAAATACGATCAGGTGATGAAGACTGGGATAAGGCGCTGCCGGCTTATGTAGATACCATTATCAGAGATAAAAGATTATTTGGGTACGACCCCGAAAAATCCAAAACTAGAAAAGGTGGTGGAAAACTGGAAGGCAGTAATGCCTAAAAACTGAATGAAATAGCCGCTTTTGAGTTTAACAGGAAATGAATTTTAAATCATTTTTTAGTTAAATCTCTGGTCTTTATCTTGTGACTTTGGTTGTTTGAGTAATTTCACTTCCCAAATCTTAAATTATTTAGCATGAAGAAGCTTTACTTAGTGAGACATGCAAAGTCATCTTGGAAACATGAAGGACTAAAGGACATGGACAGGCCGCTGCATGGCAGAGGCGTAAATGATGCACACAGTGGCTCGCAATGGCTTAGCGAGCAGGGTGAAATTCCAAATCACATAGTATCAAGTCCGGCAACCAGAGCCTTACATACGGCTCTCATTTTTGCAAAGAATTTTGACATTACCATAAAAGAAGTAGAGGTAAACAATGAGATTTACCACTCGGGTACTAATGAACTACTCAAAGTAGTTTCTAAGTTTGATGATAAGTACGAATCGGTTATGCTCTTTGGGCATAATCCTACCATTACCGATTTTGTAAATAGATGCATAGACCATCGGATAGACAATGTACCTACTACTGGCATAGCATGTTTAAAATTCAATGTAGGTAGCTGGAAGGATATTGATAAGAAAGCTGAACTGGTATTTTTTGACTATCCTAAAAGAAGAAATAAAGCGTGAGGAAAAAATCGAATCCAACTATTGTAGCTAGAGATGAAAGCTGGTTGCACTTTAACGAAAGGGTATTACAAGAGGCCTCCGACAAATCAAATCCGTTAATAGAAAGAATGCGTTTTTTGGGAATTTACTCCAGTAATATGGATGAATTCTTCAGAGTGCGCTTTGCGAGTATCCAACGCTTGAGCCAACTGAGTAATAGCCCCAAAAAACGCTATGGCGGTGTACGACCTACTGACCTGCTAAGTAGCATATCAGCCAAAGTAATAGATATGCAGGCAAGGTCTCAAGCCATTAATGATCAATTATTAAAGGAACTTGAAGAAAATGATATTGCCTTTGTAGATGAGAGAGAGCTTACCACCGGCCAGCAGGAATTCGTGCGTAAGGTATTTGTCGAGAAAATAAGCCCAGCTTTGTTTACCTTGATTTTAACCGAATCAAGAGGTATTCCGGTACTTAAGGATAAGGCTATTTATTTGGCAATAAAACTTATTAAAGACAATGACCCTGAGCATCCTCAGCTTGCGCTTATAGAAGTGCCATCAGAGTTGCTGGGTAGGTTTTGGGAGTTGCCCAAATATGGCAAGCGCTATATGATGTACCTAGAGGATGTCATTCGATTTAATCTCGACTACATCTTCTTTGTATATGAATTTGATAGGATAGAAGCGCATACCGTAAAAATCACCAGAGATGCTGAGCTCGATTTGGATGATGATGTTTCTAAAGGATTTCTTGAAAAAATGTCGCGCTCTATTAAGCAGCGTAGGATAGGTGACCCGGTGCGCTTTGTGTACGATAAAACTATAAGCAGCGATGTGCTCCAGTTTATTATGGAGCGCATGAATCTTGATACCTATGACAGCCTTATACCTGGGGGTAGATATCACAACAAGAAGGATTATATCAGTTTTCCCAATATAGGTAGTAAATCATTAGAGTACGATAAACTACCACCTCTAAACCATCCACTTTTGGATATGAATCGCAGTATTTTGAATGTGATTCGAAATCGTGATATTTTACTTTTTGCCCCATTTCAAACCTTTTCTTATTTGATACGATTGCTGCGCGAGGCAGCTCTTGATCCTAAGGTGGAGAGCATTCAAGCTACACTATATAGGGTGGCAGATAAATCAAGAATTATTAGCGCCCTTATGAATGCTGCTAAAAATGGCAAAAGGGTAACCGTGGTAATAGAGCTGAGAGCGAGATTTGATGAAGAGGCCAATATTAAGTGGACACGAGAACTACAGCAAGAAGGTGTTCAAGTAATTTTTGGGGTACCCGGGCTGAAGGTGCACAGTAAGATGTTATTGATTTCTCGCAAAGAGGGCTCGGTGGTGCAACGATATGCCTCTATAGGAACTGGAAATTTTAATGAATCAACCGCCAAAGTATACACCGATTACCATTTGCTTACGGCCAACAAAGAAATAACCAGAGAGGTGGAGAAGGTTTTTGATTTTCTTCAAAACAATTACAAGCGGTTTAAATACAAGCATTTAATAGTTTCTCCACATTCTACGCGCAAAGATTGTATAACCTTAATAGAGCGAGAAATAGCCAATGCGCGTAAAGGGTATCCATCGGCTATTACATTAAAAATGAATAGCCTTACCGATATCAGCTTGATTGACAAGCTATATGAGGCAAGTTCGTACGGAGTAAAAATCAAACTGATAATTAGAGGTACTTGTTCGCTTATTCCTGGTATCAAAGATTTAAGTGAAAATATTCAGGCTATCAGCATTATTGATCGATTTTTAGAACATTCTCGGGTTTTAGTTTTTAGCAATGGCGGCAAACCTGAGTATTACTTGTCTTCGGCCGATTGGATGACACGAAATTTAGACTACCGAGTAGAAGTAACGGTTCCTGTGTATGATCCTGATATCAAGCGTCAGCTCAAAGATCATTTGGACATAATATGGAAAGACAATGTAAAAAGCCGATGGCAAAATGCTGAGCAAACAAATTCTTATAGAACTATAAAGGGACCTAAGATTCGCTCGCAATACGAGTTGTATAAATATGTAAAACAACAGCAAAAACTAGGAAAGTGAAAATACATAAGCTAGCGGCCATAGATATTGGATCTAACTCCATTCGCTTATTGGTTTCCAACGTGATTACCAATGAAAAAAACACGCTTTTCAAAAAGTCATCGCTTACTCGATTACCTATCCGCTTGGGAGCCGACTCTTTTAGCAAGCATCGAATCGGGGAAAAAAACATTGAAAAACTGGTAACCGGGATGCAGGCATACAGGCGCATTATGGAAGTACATGATGTGGAAATGTACCGTGCTTGCGCAACTTCTGCTCTACGCGAAGCAGAAAACGGCAAAGAAGTGTGCGACATTTTGCTGAAGGAAACTGGGGTGAACGTAGAACTAATAGATGGTAAAGATGAAGCGAGAATCATTTTTAATTCTGGTTTAATTAAAAGACTACACGATGAAGAAGACTGCTTTTTGTACATAGACGTAGGAGGTGGTAGTACAGAATTGACCTTGTTTTACAAAGAGGAGATTTTGGCTAGTAAGTCTTTCAAAATCGGAACGATTAGATTGCTGGAAGGCCTGGTAGATAAGGAGCTTTGGATGGAATTAAAGGATTGGATAAAGAAGCATACTCGTGGCATGAGTGATATCCTAATG
>JAUICR010000125.1 GCA_030427785.1 Bacteroidia bacterium
TCTGACTCTACCAAATCTATTTTATACTGCATACATTTCTCCTTTAGCAGCTTTCCAAATTCATTCATTTTGCGCGTATACTCCCCCTTTACTTCACCAGGGTTCAGCTTCAGCACCTCCCCGCTTTCCATATCTACAAATCGATAGGGCTTATCGCCAAAATCAAAATCAACTTCTGTACGCCTATCGGTTGTCCAAAAAATAACCACCTCGTGTTTGCTGTACTTCAGATGCTGCAGCGCATCAAAAATCTCCTGTGGGTTCTCATGAACCTCAAATAAATCTGAAAAAAGAATTACCAAGGAGCGCTTATGAATTTGTTGAGCGATAAGATGAAGCGATTCTATCATACCCACAGAATTTTCAGCCTTGCGGTCGTATCCGTTCAGCACCTTATACATTTCGGTATTTATCAGCTTGTGATGCTGAAAAGTAGATCGTGCAGGAGTGTGCACATCGTGCCGACCAAATAAACTTAGCCCTACGGCATCGCGCTGCTTTTTCAGCAAGTTCATCAGGGCCAAGGATGCAATACACGAAAACAACAACTTATTGGGTGTTTCCACATTGTCCATACCCTCCTCTGGGTAAAACATACTCCCTGATGTATCTAATACCAACCTACATCGCAAGTTGGTTTCTTCCTCGTATCTCTTGGTATATAACCTATCGGTACGACCGTACAGTTTCCAGTCAATATTCTTTGTACTCTCGCCAGGATTGTAAATACGGTGTTCTGAAAACTCAACCGAAAACCCATGAAATGGACTCTTGTGCATACCCGTAATAAAACCTTCTACTACCTGATTCGCAAAAAACTCGAGTCCTTCAAAGTCTCTAAAATTCCTAATGTCGATTTTATCCTGTTCCATAATCTTGCTTAGCACAAATAACGCAAAATGCCACGGCTTTAGTAAACATCAATTTTTAAAATGGATGCATAATAAAAAACCTCGTTGCAGCTTTACTGAAACGAGGTTTAATATTTTTTCGTGAAAACTTTCACCTATAGGTGTGCATCCACTTTGGCGGCAAGCACATTCTTAGGAGCTACTCCTACTTGCTTATCTACCACTTCTCCATTTTTAAATACTAGCAATGTAGGAATGTTGCGAATTCCAAATTTACCAGCAACTTCTTGGTTCAAATCTACATTCACCTTACCTATTACGGCTTTGTCTCCGTACTCAGTAGCCAATTCTTCTACTATTGGTCCTACCATACGACAAGGTCCACACCACTCGGCCCAAAAATCTACTAATACTGGTTTGTCACTTTTTAATACTAACTCATCAAAGTTTGCATCTGTTATTTCTATAGCCATCGCTCAGATTTTAATTTTAATAATAAAGCAAAAGTAGGACAATTATATAGGACATGATAGTCTTAATACCTACTTCATAAACATTAACTATTCACTGATAATTTTACAAAATCGAGGGCCTTTATTCCATCCAAAAAATCTTTGGTAATAGTTATGCGTTTTGACCTGCTCGGCATTTTAATATTTATCTTGTTTTTTTCAGGGTCATAAATGGCAAAATTCAGCTTCTTCGATCCTGGATGTGATTCGATAATACTCAACAATGATTCGATATTCGTAGCGGTCAAATCAGTAAGCCACATGCTCAACTCTACCGATTTTGCCTGGCCATCCATCGTGTCTTGCAACAGGGAAATACTTCTAATTTTAGCTTCCACACGTTCTACCGCCCCTTCATGTCTGGGTGTATATCTATTTACATTGCCCTTTATCTGCACCATCAGGTTTCGCTCTAGGTAGGGTTTGAATTTCAAATAATCTTCACCAAACAGCATAAAAACAAAATTGCCGCTGTAGTCCTCCAATGTAAATTTCCCAAAAGGCTTTCCGGTGCGAGAGGTAGCGTGTACTGTATCCGTAATAATTCCGCCTAAGGTAAAGTCATTGAGCTTACTTAAATCCTGCAATTGCTCTACCTGGTGGCTGCACAAAAAGTCCATCTCATACTTAAAATCATCTAGAGGATGGCTACTAATGAAAATTCCATTTACCTCTTTCTCCTTATTCAAGAGCATGAGCCTTGGCCACTCTTCCACTTCGGGCACTTCGGGCTCAGGTAAGCTTACTTCTTGGCTTCCGCCAAACAGAGAAACTTGCGAGGATTCTTCTTGGGCTTTTAGCGTTTGGGCATATCGCACCGCTCTTTCTAAAAAAGTGCGCTCATCGCCATTTTGATAAAAATACATGGCACGATTACCTGCTTCAAACCCATCAAAAGCACCGCCTAATGCCAAACTCTCCAGGGTCTTTTTGTTTACCGCTCTTAAATCTACACGCTGCAGAAAATCAAAAATACTCTTGAACTCTCCTCCCTCCTTTCGTTGCTCCACAATCTCCAGTACGGCTGCTCCTCCTACGCCTTTCATACCTCCCATCCCAAACCTCAGCTCGCCCTTAGCGTTTACCGTAAAGCTCAATTCTGATTCGTTTACATCTGGTCCTAATACCGCCAAGCCCATAGAGCGACACTCTTCCATAAAGAAAGTTACCTTCTTTATGTCGTTCATATTATTGGTAAGCACCGCAGCCATAAACTCGGCAGGGTAATTTGCCTTAAGGTAAGCCGTATGAAATGCCACTACTGAGTAACAAGTAGAATGCGACTTATTAAACGCATAGGCTGCAAAGGCTTCCCAATCTTTCCAGATTTTTTCAAGTATTTGGGCATCATGCCCGCGCTCACCACCTTGGTCAATAAACTTAGGCTTCATCTTATCCAGTACCGCCTTCTGCTTTTTACCCATCGCTTTTCGCAATACGTCTGCCTCACCTTTGGTAAAACCCGCCAGCTTTTGCGACAAAAGCATCACTTGCTCCTGGTACACTGTAATACCATAGGTTTCGGCCAGGTACTCCTCCATATCGGGGAGGTCATAGCTTATTTCTTCCTGGCCATGTTTACGCTTAATAAAGTTGGGGATATACTCAATGGGCCCTGGTCTGTAGAGGGCATTCATCGCAATGAGATCCTCAAATTTATCAGGCTTTAATGCCTTAAGGTGCTTTTGCATACCGGCACTTTCAAACTGGAAAGTTCCATTAGTAGCACCACGCTGGTACAATTCAAAAGTTTTAGGATCATCCAGTGGAATGGTGTCAGGATCAATCTCTACCCCATGGCGCTCTTTCACTATTCGAATAGCATCCTTTATTACACTCAAGGTCTTTAAGCCCAAGAAATCCATCTTCAGCATCCCAGCCGATTCTACTACTGAGTTGTCAAATTGGGTAACCAGCAGATCCGAATCTTTTGCCGTACCAACGGGTACAAACTTAGTAATATCATCAGGCGTGATAATTACACCGCATGCGTGAATACCAGTATTGCGCACCGAACCTTCAAGAATTCTGGCTTGGTTCACCACTTGAGCTTCCAGGCTATTTTGCTGAGCCAACTCGCGAAGTTGTTTCCCCAAGGGGTACAAATCGCTGTTTAGGTTTTTACTCAGTTCTTTTTCGTCCCAGCCAAAGAGTTTGGCTAGCTTTACATCGGGTACTAGTTTGGCTATTCTATCAGTATCAGATAAAGGTAATTGCAACACACGGCCGGTATCGCGTATGGCCGATTTGGCCGCCATACTACCATAAGTAATGATTTGGGCTACCTGATTTTTACCGTATTTATTTACTACCCAATCTATAATTCGCCCACGACCTTCATCGTCAAAATCAATATCAATATCTGGGAGCGATACCCTGTCAGGATTTAAAAATCTCTCAAAAAGTAAGTCGTATTTAATAGGATCTACATTGGTAATACCTATACAGTAGGCTACGGCACTTCCTGCTGCTGATCCACGGCCCGGCCCTACACTTACCCCCATTTTGCGAGCTTGCGAAGTAAAATCCTGAACGATTAAGAAATAACCAGGGTATCCGGTATTCTCAATGGTAGCCAACTCAAAGTCAAGGCGTTCCTTTATCTCATCAGTAATCTCGCCATAGCGCACTTTGGCTCCCTCGTAAGTAAGATGGCGTAGATAGTTATTCTCTCCGCGCTTGCCACCATCCTTCTTATCTTCTGCATCTCTAAATTCTTCAGGAATGTCAAACTCGGGCAGCAATACCTCACGCGCCAGCGAATAGCTTTCTACCTTTTCCATTATTTCTATGGTGGTAGAAATAGCTTCGGGCAAATCAGAAAACAAAGCCCGCATCTCTTCAGGCGATTTTAAATAAAACTCCTGATTGGGAAATCCATATCTAAAGCCTCGTCCACGGCCTATGGGTGTACTTTGAAATTCACCGTCTTTTACACAAAGTAAAATATCATGGGCATTGGCATCTTCTTTATTTAAGTAAAAAACATCGTTAGATGCAAAGTACTTTACTCCATACTTTTTGGCCCAGCGCAATAACGTATCATTCACCACTTTTTCTTCATCTAAGCCATGGCGGGTAAGCTCTACATAAAAATCCTCTCCAAAATTTTGGTGATACCACACAAAAGCCTCTTCGGCCTGTTTCTCTCCTACATTCAATATCAAGCTTGGAATCTCGCCATACAAATTTCCTGTAGTTACTATTAAATCTTCCTTGTACTGAAGTATCAATTCTTTGTCAATACGAGGCACATAGTAAAAGCCATCAACAAAAGCATGCGAACTCAGCTTTGCCAAATTATGATATCCCGTTTTAGTTTTTGCCAAAAACACTACCGGTGAGCCATTGTCTTTTACCGTCTTGTCACTGTGATTTCGGTTTACATAAAACTCACATCCCACTATGGGTTTTATGTCATTAGCCAGGGCTTCTTTCACAAAATGAAAAGCACCGTACAAATTCCCAAAATCAGTCATGGCCACCGCTGGCATATTATGAGCTTTTGCCTTGGCTATTAAGCTTGGGATATGGCAGGTGGCCTGCAAAATAGAAAACTGCGTATGCACATGAAGGTGCACAAAAGGGCTGGTTGAGGCAACTTCATTTACTGCTTCGTCACCGTCATCATTATCGCCCTCATTGGCTAATTTCTCTGCTAACTTTTTAAAGGACTGAACCTTTAAACCAATAGGCGGAACTGTTTTAGGATTTTCCTTCAAAAAAGCCTCCCGCATTCCTTTGGAAAAATTCAGGCGTTCATCGCTAAAGTGGTTGATTCTAACTAACTCTAAGAAAGCGCGCGTAGTAGCTTCTACATCGGCTGCGGCATTATGTGCTTCCGCAAAATCTTCATCAAATAGCTTAAAATAAAGCTCCTCTAATTTTGGATACTTAAACTGACCTCCTCTACCGCCCGGCAGCTTACACAGCTCTGTAGTTTCATTGCTAGTATCAATAGTATCTACATGCTCTAGCAAATTCTCGACACCCAAGCGTAGATACTCAGCACCTAAAATATTGTTGTCAAACTGAATATTGTGTCCTACTACAAACTGCGCCTGCTCTAGAGCTTCACTAAAAGCTTGCATTGCCTCTGTAAGTGGCACCCCAATTTTAGCAGCCAGCTCGGTGGTAATTCCGTGAATTTTTGTGGCATTGTAGGGAATATCAAAGCCTTCAGGTTTTATAACATAATCTTTGGCTTCTATCAGTTTTCCCTTATCGTCATGCAGCTGCCATGCAATTTGTACCGCTCTAGGCCAATTATCTAAATCCGTTAATGGCGCATTATAACGTTCTGGTAGTCCAGTTGTTTCGGTATCAAAAATCAGGAACATTGAAACTGAGGTGTTTAAAAATTCAGAGCAAGAAGCCTAAAATTAGCCAATTGTTTTGGCCTAAAAACCGATGTTGAAAACTTTGAATAACCTCTAAAAAGATATTTCGATTAAGGGTTCCAGATGTATAAATCCTGGAATTCATCTGGGGCATCTTTTAGAAAAAGGAAGCAATTATCACTTGATTTTCCTTTGCACCACGGAAAATTTACTTTCTTGAAAATATAGGTTAAACCTATTTCATGCGTGCCAAATGTACGCTGCGGACCAAGATCAGATACAGTAAGGTCATAGCTGTAGCCTATGGTAAAGTTGCCCGTTACCAGCATCAATTGGATAATGAAGGCATCCATTGATTCATTAATGTCAATGAACGTTCTGCTTCTAAAGCCTAAGCTTGCTTTCATCATACTCCCAATATCTTTTGACACCATAAATGTGCTGGTACGGATGGGCGCCTGCCAATCTACTACAGCACCTAGCGACATATAGCTGGCGTTTCTACTTCTCAAATGTTTTTGTGTACGGAAATACCAAAAGCCATGAAACGTATAGCGCGGGCTCATTTTATTTTCATGGTCAAAAAAACTTTCCACAGGCCTATTCAAATGAAACATGGCCGCACCAATCGAAAAATAACCTCCTCTAGTACCGTATCCCGTTTGAAGCTTGGCTCCCCCACTCATATCAAAAATCATATTGCTCGATTCGTTCTGTGGTGTAACCAAACTTGGTTTACCTGAAAAACCTCCATAGTGCGAAAACTGATCACTAAAGGTGAGTTTACTCCAATCCAAACTTTTTTGTCCTACACCTAGCCCAAGCCCTCCCGAAAAAATAAGCCTGTTATTTCTAAACATCTTAGGCGCTCGGTTAGACCATTTGCCAGCAAAGTTTACCGAGGTTTGAACACTCGTGGCCCAGGTATGCAAAAAGCCCTCGCCTTCCCAGTTTTCGTAACCGGTAAGGGCAAAACCCAGTTTATTTTGAGAACAACCAATATTAGCATTAAAGCTATTGGTAGAATATACGCCAGGGCTTTGCAGCCATTGAAGTCGGCTATTCACACCAACTCCCAATTGCTGTGTATACCCAGCATAAGCAGGGTTTAGATAGTTTTTATTTAAATAAAATTGAGAATACACAGGATCTTGTCCCCAGCAGTATATAGTGCTGAGAAGAAAAATAATTATTGGTCCTACAACCTTAGCGAATAAGGGTAATCGTGCCATGTTGCATTTGTTTACCGTTATCATATTCTACCCCCGGCCAATCGGTTCCGTCATTAAATCTGGCCACAATTTTCCATACATAAGCTCCCATCGGCATGGGATCTCCTGTTCCCATATAGGTTCCATCCCAAGGTTCATTGGGCCTTCCAAATTCATCTACCGAATAGGTTTCGAAAGCTACATTTCCCCATTTGTCATATACTTTTAAATGATACTCTTTAAGCGAATGTCCTTTTGGCAAAAACACATTTCCATCGCCTACCCCCTGCTGATCAGGCGCAAATGCATTTGGAACATTCAGCAAATAACCTGTGATATCGATATTATGACATACCGTGCTATCGCAGCCAAAACTATTGGTAGCCGTGAGGCAAACCGTATAGCGTATGCTGTCGCCCTTTAGCTCTAGCAGATTTACATTGTAAATATGTCTCGGGGATTTTTCGCGGCTAAATTCACCATCGCCAAAAGTCCAATAGTACTGCGTATTAGGATCTTTGAAAAAGGTAGAATTCCCAAAAACATAGGTCCTAGAATTTTCCTTGGCTATAGAGAAAGCGGCTTCGGGAGTAAAGTGTGCCGATATATATTGGGCATAAGTTACCGAGTCGCTGCAATTGCCATCGGTTACCACTCGCAGTTTTACGGTGTACACCCCATCTATCTCGTAGCGATGTTGCACTATGGGTTGTCCGCTAGCTTTGTTTCCATCGCCAAAATCCCAATACCACTCTACTATTCCTCCAGGACCATTAAAGTCATACACCGAGGTATCTGTAAATGTTACCGTAAACGGGATGCATCCCTCTATGGTGTCGCCCATAAAACCAGCCTTTGGAAACGGACGGACCATTATCGTATGGATGGCGCTATCCCAACAGCTAAAGCCATTTCTGGCAATAAGCAATACTTGATATACACCAGGTGCATTATAAGTAAACACCGGATTTGTCAAACTTGAAGTATCCGTGCCTGGCGCATTATTAAAATTAAAATCCCATAAATAGCCATTGGCGCCTGTAGAATTATTGGTAAACTGAATAGTTTGTGGAGTACCACAAGAATCTCCAGAAGTGCGCTGTAAACTATAACCTGCTGTTGGTATTGGGAAGATTTGAACATTATGACTTATCGTATCCTCACAGCCATTTGAACTTGTTTTGCGTAGCGTAACCAAGTAGGTTCCTGGTGCTGAGTAGGTATGCTGAGGATTTAGCAAGGTAGAGCTATTACCATCGCCAAAATCCCAAACGGTTCCTGTAATAGTTCCATAAGTAAGACTTGAAGAATCGGTAAAAAATATAGGCTGCTGATTGAGACAGGCATGTTGGTAGCCAAACTCTACGCGGGGCTTATCAAATATGGTGAGCTGATGACTAATAGAATCTGAGCAGCCATTGGTGGAGCTGGCGATTAGCCAAACCGTGTAAACTCCTGCCGTGTCGTAAATATGCACGGGGTCTTTTTGTGTGCTTGTATTTCCATCACCAAAATACCATCGGTACAAACTGATATTTCCAGCGGATATTTGGGTGAGATTGGTAAAATACGTGCTATCGTCTTCGCAAGTATTAGTGCTAAAACTAAACTCAGGATCGGGAGCATCAAATACGGTAATCTGAATATAAGCGGTGTCATAACTACAGCCATCATCCACAATTTGAGCCACCAAATAGGTACCCGGATTGGTATAAGTATGACTTACCACACTACCCGAATCTGTAAACTGACCTGTGTTAGTGATAGAATCATAATCAAAATACCAAGCAATGCGGTTGCCACCAAATGAAGCATCGGTAAAATCTACTTTCAGATCTTCGCAACCTTGCTGCGGATTGTATGTAAAGGAGGCTTGTACAATATTGGGATGCACCAAAATTGGAATCTGGAAAGTGCTATCACCACAATCATTTACAGCTCTTAGCGTCACAAAATAGGTGGTATCCTTAAAGCCAGTATTGAAATAATGATGACTTTGAGCACCAAATAAATAAAGCGTATCGCCTAGGTAGTAAACCACATTAGGAATCAATTTTATTTCTGGAGTGCCATCTCCATATTTTAGCATAACCGAATCAGGCTGACCATGCGTATGTCCATCTATGGTAAAATCAACTTTAAAACCTGAGCAGCCCGAAGTAGGTAGTCCTACAATACCAGCCACAGGTAGCGGCTTCAGCCTAAATGACTTTTGATAACTAACCGTGTCGCAACAATTGAGAACTCTAAGCTTAAGGATATAGGTTGTATCATTTCTGAAGCCCGGCTGCAAAGTTGGAATAGGATTAGGATTGGCCTGCGTACTGGTATAAATAGAAGTGGGATTTCCATGTGAATCAAGACTCACTAATTCCCAAAAATATTCCGTTATCGGGCCAGCACTTGAATCAAAAGCAGTGATAGTTAGAGGACCACAAGTCGCGCTAGTGTCTGTAGTAAACAAAGCCGAAATGGGATCTAAAACAAGAACTTGTCTCACAATGCTATCCACACATCCATATTGAGTTTCCACTATAAGCTTTACATCAAACACACCACTTTGCGTAAAAGTATGTTGTGGATTTTGGCTTGTATAATCCACCGTTCCGTCATTCAGAATATCCCATTTCCAAATGGTAATATTTCCTCCTAGCCCCGCTACGCTCGACATATCTGTAAAGCTAAAAGCCCTATTAAGACAAGCTGTGTCCTGCCCACAACTTTGCGAAGCTGAAAAATCCGCCACCGGATTGGGTCGTACAATTATGGTATCAAAATAGGTTTGTGAACAACCTCTACTGTCCGTTGCTGTCAAAGAAACCGTATACGTTCCAAAACTGGTATAGGCATGCCTTGGGTTTTCGAGGGCTGAGGAATCACTATCGCCAAAATCCCAGAACCAGCCTACGATGGTGTCATGTGTAAATGTAGTATTGCTAAAGGAGGTGGTATCGCCACCACATACCTCATTGGCTGTAAAGGATGGATTAGGCAATGCATATACCGTAACTGTATCCGAAATGGAATCTACACAACCCGTACCGGCAGTGGATAGCAGTTTAATAACATAGGTAGAATCTACCGTGAGCGAAGTATTGGTAAGCGTAAATGATGGATTGGGCAAAGTGGTGGTTTGCAAAACTCCATTTATATACCAAGCGTAGCTCAACCCTGGTGAGCTTGTGTCGGTAATGGTTAAATTAAACGGATGACAA
>JAUICR010000126.1 GCA_030427785.1 Bacteroidia bacterium
TGTTCCCGAATTTTTATCATAAGTGGCAAACATGTAATTGTAATATCCCTGTTTTAATTGGATACGAGCCCTGTACGCATTTCGTATATAGTCATACTCCAGTCGATAATCGCGCAAGAGCTTCCAGTCACTTACTTTTCCAAATACGTATAAATCACCAGATTCAATGGGGGCTGGGTATTTCAAAAAGAAATCAACATACACATAATCTGCTTCGGTAGCTGCTGAAGTGGCATCCGTACGGATAATCAAAAACTCCCCATTAATATCACCGTACAGGGTATAGTTTTTAATTGCTCTACTTTCTTCGTCACGCAAGTACACAGTTATTACACTATCACGTTCTACATGGCGCATGTTTAAGCTTAGGGTTCTTGTGTCCTTAATATTGAAAAATCGAAACTCATTACCTCCCGGAAAAGAACTTTCCCTATTGTAATTATATGCCAGTCTATTGTTTTGCAAAAATTGAGGTTTCAGGTTTTTTATAGAATTGTCCCAGCGATTATTTTGCATGAGTACCACCTGCAAATCAGTAAATGGATTAGTGATTTCGTACTCAGAGTGATGAATCGCAAAATTTACTTCTTGATGTGTTTTGTTGATTTCTACAATAGTGGGCCTTTTTACTTCGCCCGAAATGTTTACCAATTCTTCGTATACCATAAATCTTTTGGTAAGCACCAGGTCATTGGGGTCATCATTGGCCCATACTTTCAGTAAATAATTTCCTGATTTGAGTAATCGCGAAGATCCACTAGGAAATACCACACTGTAATGGGTGTACGAAAAGTAGGTGTTGAGCGAGTACTCATAGCTCCTTATATATCCATCGGGCATATTGCTGATATACTCCTGTGTAAGTAGGCCAGATGGGGTCCAATTGGCATTGCAATGTTCTATACCGTAGCTGTAGTTACTATAGTCATCGTACAAATCATCAAAAGATAATAGCAGCTGCTCACCACTATTTAGTTTAATAATTGGGAGGCTCATTTCGGCTGTCAATGGATGAAGCAAAGCGGTTTTTATACCAGCTTTGTACACATGGTCCTCATACATAAGTTCTTTTTGCTGGTAATATTCATCCAATGCATATTGGGCCAGCAGGCCATTTGTGTTGGATAGTGTAATGAGAAATAGTAGGCTGATACAGAGTTTAGAAATCATCAATGAGAATTATCGTTTATTTCGCTTTTCAGAAGCTATAAATATTAAATTTGCACGCTGTTTAGAACAGCTCTAAAATACAAGTTAAAGGGTTCAAAAGTATTGCGACTTTATACTTTTGCGCCAAATTAAGTTAGAATTTTTTGATTCTACCATAAATGTCAGAGACCATTAAAATTAAGCGCGGTGTAGACGTTAAGCTGCAAGGCAAAGCAGAACAGATATACGCTGACGCACAAATGCCGGAAACTTTTGCCCTGAAACCTTCAGATTTTCCAGGCGTACGACTTAAACTCTCAGTAAGAGAGGGTGACACCGTGAAAGCCGGTACTCCATTATTTTTTAACCGCGATCGCGAACAAGTTAAGTTTTGCTCACCCGTAAGTGGTGAAGTAGCCGAACTTGTACGAGGTGATAAACGTAAACTCCTTGAGGTTCGTATCCTAGCCGATACCACCACAGAGTATGTTGACTTCGGATCTGCTGACCCTAAAACAATGGATAGGGATGCGGTAAAAGAAAAAATGCTTCAATCAGGTTGTTGGCCTTTAGTACGTCAACGTCCTTACAATGTGGTGGCAAACCCGGAGCGTAGCCCAAAAGCTATCTTTATTTCATGCTTTGATTCAGCGCCATTGGCGGCTGATGTAGACTTTGTAGTGCATGGCATGGATAAAGAATTTCAAACAGGGATAGATGCTTTGAGCCAACTTACAGATGGGAAAATCCATCTGGGAGTTGATAGTTCTGCCAATCCAAGCTCAGTGTTCACCTCTTGCAAAGGAGTGGTTTTGCACAAAGTGAAAGGACCGCATCCTGCAGGAAACGTTGGAGTTCAAATTCACCACATCAATCCTGTAAATAAAGGAGAGGTAGTTTGGACCCTAAACCCACGTGATGTAATTATCATTGGGCGCTTGTTTCTTGAGGGGAAGTTTGATGCTCGCGTAAATATTGCTTTGGCGGGGTCAGAAGTATTGAAGCCAAGATATTATAAGACCGTAATCGGAACCAATATCAAAAATATTGTGGCGGCCAATGTAAGTGCTAATAACAATCGCTTTATCAGCGGAAATGTGCTTACCGGAACCAAAATAAAACCAGAAGGATATTTAGGTTTTTACGATCAACAAATTACCGTGATTCCTGAAGGAGATCAGGATGAATTTTTTGGTTGGATAAACCCTGGCTTTAGCAAGTTTAGCATTTCGCGCACTTTGGCAGGTTGGATGTCTCCAAACAAAAAGCTAGCCTTAGATACTGGAATGAACGGTGAAGAGCGTGCCTTTGTGGTTACTGGCGAGTACGAAAAAGTATTTCCATTCGATATTTATCCCGTGCAACTTCTTAAGGCAATCATGATAAATGATATAGAAGCCATGGAGAATTTAGGAATCTATGAATTAGCAGAAGAAGACATGGCACTGTGTGAGGTAGTTTGTACTTCAAAAACGCCTGTGCAAAAAGTGCTTCGCCAGGGATTGGATTTGATGCTAAAAGAACTAGGAGATTAATATCATTGAATTAAGAAGATGAAGATTTTTAAGAACCTGCTTGAATCAGTTAAGCCTCACTTTGAAGAAGGAGGCAAGCTTGAGAAATTATATCCGGTGTATGACGGGATGGCCACTTTCTTATTTGTGCCAGGTCATACTACCCACAGCGGTGCTCACATCCGCGATGGAATCGATTTGAAACGTACCATGATTACTGTGGTATTTGCCCTTATACCTGCTTTGCTATTTGGTATGTGGAATGTTGGTTACCAGCATTTCTTGGCCTTAGGTATGAATGAAACTGTAACCTTTTTGGATCAGATTTTATTTGGAGCCACCAAGGTTGTGCCTATGGTAGTAGTATCGTATGCAGTAGGATTAGGGATAGAATTCGGATTTTGTATTATCAAAAAGCATTCTATCGAAGAAGGATTCCTAGTATCGGGAATGCTTATTCCGCTAATCATGCCGGTAGGTATTCCACTATGGATGCTTGCTCTTTCTACTGCCTTTGCGGTAATTATTGGTAAAGAAGTATTTGGCGGAACAGGAATGAACATCCTGAACCCAGCCCTTACTGCACGTGCTTTTGCATTCTTTGCATACCCGGCATATATGTCAGGAGACAAGGTATGGACAGATACTAGTTTAGAGGCCGGACAAACTTTAGTGGATGGTTATTCGGGTGCAACTGCACTTGGCGATTTGGCCGTAAAAGGAACTACACACCTTTCGCCAATGGAAATGTTTATTGGAAATATACCAGGTTCAATAGGAGAAACCTCGGTGGTGGCTATACTAATAGGAGCTGCTTTGTTATTGTTTACAGGTATTGGTAGCTGGCGTATTATGTTATCCGGTTTGTTAGGTGCCATTACTATGGGATTAATTTTCAATGCTGTAGCACCTTATGCAATATCTCCTGAGCAACAAGCCTTTATGGCGGTACCTTTTTGGGAACAACTGTTATTAGGTGGATTTGCATTTGGATTGGTATTTATGGCAACGGACCCTGTATCGGCTGCACAAACTACACGTGGTAAATGGATCTATGGATTTTTGGTAGGTCTGCTTTGTATCATGATTAGAGTATTCAACCCTGCATACCCTGAGGGTGTAATGATGGCAATCTTGTTTATGAACGTAATGGCGCCATTGGTTGACCATTATGTGATAGAGGCCAATATCAAGAAACGTAAGAAAAGAATTCAAGTAAAAACTGCTTAAGATGGACGTTAATAAAAACAGTTACACATTTGCCTTTGCAGGAATAATGGTGGTAGTAGTAGCGGCCATCCTTTCTTTCGCGGCTACTTCATTGAAGCCTATGCAAGATGAAAACGTAAAGCGCGAAAAAATGCAAAACATCCTTAGCTCTATAGGAGTAGAGGTAAGCCGTGATGAAGCCGCAGATAATTATCAGAAGTACATAGCCCAGGAGCTTGTAATTAATAATAATGAACTGAAGGAAGGTGTTGTGGCTTTTGATGTGGATATGGCTAAGGAATTGAAAAAACCAGCCGAAGAAAGAAATGCACCTTTATACATTGCCGATAAGGATGGCGAAACCTATTTCATTTTACCCTTAAGAGGTAAGGGACTTTGGGGCCCAATTTGGGGTTACATTGCACTTAAAGGAGATATGAATACTATAGCGGGAGCTATTTTTGACCATAAGGCCGAAACTCCTGGATTGGGAGCAGAAATTTCTACTCCAATTTTTATGGATCAATTTCCTGATAAGAAAATTTTGGATGAGCAAGGAAACTTTGTGAGTATCCAGGTAATGAAAGGTAATGCCGAAGGTGAGCATGAAGTAGATGGCATCAGCGGTGGTACCATTACCTCAGTAGGTGTGCAAGACATGATAGATGACTGTATGAAGTCATACATTACATTCCTTAAAAACTATGAAGCGCAAAATACTGCTGCTCATAGTTCTTCTACCCAAAATACTAATCTAGCAACTCTAAGCGAATAAGATATGGCTGAAGTATTAGAAAAAAAGAAAGAGAAAAAAGAGGCTCTTTTTAGTAAAAAGAATCGCTTACTCATAAGCGACCCTCTTAACGACAGTAATCCAATTACTGTTCAGGTATTAGGTATTTGTTCGGCTTTAGCTATTACCGTTAAGCTATACCCGGCATTAGTAATGTCTATTTCGGTATTATTTGTTTTGGGAGCAGGTAATGTTATTATTTCCTTAATGCGAAATATTATCCCCAATCGAATCCGTATCATCGTTCAGCTAGTAGTAGTGGCTGCTTTGGTAATTTTGGTAGATCAAGTGCTTAAGGCCTTTGCTTATGATGTAAGTAAGGAGCTTTCAGTATTTGTAGGATTGATTATTACGAATTGTATTATCATGGGGCGTTTTGAGGCCTTTGCTTTGGCTAATGGTCCATGGAAATCGTTCCTTGACGGCTTAGGTAATGCCTTTGGATATGCCTGGATACTCTTGGCAGTGGCATTCTTTCGTGAGCTTTTAGGATCAGGAACTTTATTTGGCTACCCAGTATTTGAAAAACTAGGTGTGTATAATACGGGATATGTAAATAATGGATTTATGTTATTGCCCCCTATGGCTTTGATTACCGTTGGAATCATTATTTGGGTTCAACGTTCACGCAATACCAAATTAATCGAAGAAAACTAGAAACATGCAGGATTTAGTAAACTTATTTGTAAAGTCAATCTTTGTAGAGAACATGATTTTTGCCTACTTCCTGGGCATGTGTTCTTATTTGGCTGTATCAAAAACGGTAAAAACAGGAGTTGGACTTGGTGCCGCGGTAATCTTTGTAATGGGGATTACAGTACCAGTAAACTACCTGTTAGAAAACTATGTACTTAAAGAAGGAGCCCTTTCTTGGCTTGGGTCAAGCTTTGCTGAGGTAGATCTTAGCTTTCTTTCGTTCATCATGTTTATCGCTGTTATTGCCTCTATGGTGCAGTTGGTAGAAATGATTGTTGAGAAATTTGCTCCAGCTCTATATGGTGCCTTGGGTATCTTCCTTCCACTTATTGCTGTAAACTGTTCTATCCTTGGGGGTTCACTGTTTATGCAAGAGCGTGATTATTCTACCATTACTGAGGCCACCGTATACGGATTAGGTAGTGGTGTGGGTTGGTTTTTAGCTATCGTAGCTATTGCAGCTATTCGCGAAAAAATTCGTTACTCAAATATTCCGCCTGCGCTTAGGGGTCTTGGTATTACGTTTATCGTAACAGGGCTTATGGGTATTGCTTTCATGGCATTTATGGGAATCAAGTTATAATTTGAAACACAAGAAAGACTAAGATGGTATTACTAGCAACATCTACAATTATCATAACCAGTATAGTTGTATTCTTTATAATAATATTCCTTTTGGTATCTATACTATTAGGAGCAAAGGCTAAGTTGGCACCGTCAGGTCCAGTTACCCTTGAGATAAATGGTGAAAAGCGCCAAGTAGAATCAGGATCTACTTTGCTAAGCACTTTGTCAAACGAAAAAATATTCTTGCCATCAGCTTGTGGTGGGGGTGGTACTTGCGCCATGTGTAAGTGTCAGGTGTTTGAAGGTGCCGGAGAAATTCTACCTACCGAAGTTGGGTACTTTACCCGCAAAGAAGCGCAGGACCATTGGAGGCTGGGCTGCCAGGTAAAAGTAAAGCAGGATATGAAGGTGGGTATCCCTGAAGAGATTTTTGGTATCAAAGAATGGGAAGCCACCGTAGTATCTAATTATAATGTGGCTACCTATATTAAAGAGTTTGTAGTTGAGATTCCTGAGGATATGGATTACAAAGCTGGAGGATATATTCAAATTAAAATTCCACCAACGGTAGTTAAATTTTCGGATATGGATATTAAAGCACATCCGAAAGATCACCCAGGTGAGCCTGATAAATTTGAGAAAGATTGGTCAGAGGGGCCATTCGCTATGCGTCATTTGGTAATGAAGAATGATGAGGAGGTAGTACGTGCGTACTCTATGGCTTCGTACCCAGCAGAAGGTAGAAACATTATGCTAAATGTGCGTGTGGCTGCTCCACCATGGGATAGAGCTAAGAACACTTGGGCAGATATTAACCCTGGGATTGCATCTTCTTATATCTTTAATCTGAAGCCAGGTGATAAATGCACCATTTCAGGACCTTACGGAGAATTCTTTATTAAAGATACCGAAGCCGAAATGCTTTACATAGGTGGTGGTGCCGGTATGGCTCCAATGCGTTCGCACATCTATGAATTGTTTAAAACCTTAAAAACGGGCCGCAAAGTATCGTATTGGTACGGAGGACGTTCTAAGGCAGAGTTATTCTACATTCACTATTTTCGTGAAATCGAAAAACACTTCCCGAATTTTAAGTTCTACATGGTTCTTTCGGACGCTAAGCCCGAAGACAATTGGGTAGAAAAGAAAGATATACATGATGAAGAGGGTGATGGTTTTGTAGGCTTTGTACACAGTCAGGTAATTGAGCAGTACTTAAGCAAGCATGATGCACCCGAAGAAATTGAGTTTTATTTCTGTGGACCACCAATGATGAACCAAGCCGTATTGGGCATGTGCGATGATTGGGGAGTGCCACCAGAGAATGTGAGTTTTGACGACTTTGGAGGATAAACCATAGATACAAGTACATAGACTAAAAAAGGGCGATCAGTGATCGCCCTTTTTTTTGCTCAAATAGGTAAGTTTAATTGCTAAAGTAGCATTTGATTTTTTCCTTAAAAATGTCTCGTGTAATAGGCTTGACAATGTAATCAGATACTTCTGGAATTTTCTTAGCCCTTTCAATGTCATCTTTTTCAGGTGATGAGCTTACCATATATATTGTAATGGGTTTAGCTAACTTTAGTTTAAGGTCTTTAAAGATTTTAAGAAAAGTCCACCCATCCATGAACGGCATATTGATATCAAGAAACATTATGCCCGGTAGCTTGTCTTTCACGTCAAGATGGTCTTGCAGATAATTATATGCTTGCTCTCCATCCGAAAAGGTGATTACATCACTCACGGTATCAATTCCTTTCAGCATTTTACTGGCCGTATATTGGTATACTAGATCGTCATCTACAACACAGATTGTCTCTTTTTTCATAGTACTAAGTAGTAGTTTTGAGTTGAAAATTACTAGCGGTGAAGTTAAAAATAATCTTACATTCGAGCATTTAGAAATTATTTCTTTACCACTACTTTTTTCTCTTATGCTAAGGTTGTTTACTCGATTTTATGTTCCTATGGTACTCTTACTTGCTGTTATATTCTATATCATCAGTGAGGTAAAAAGTAAGCATGAGTTGCACTCAGCCATCCTTCGAGGGGAATCTGAAATTACTATCAGAAAAAGTAACATCTTAAATATTCTAACTCCACTGGTTACTAATAATAAATACCTGGGGAGTATAGGCTTATTAAACACAAATATCACAGATACCGTTAAAAAGAAGAAGCTCGTTAATAACTTGATTCAGTTTACAAAAGGGCAGTCCTTTTTTGAACAAGTGCGAATTTTAGACACACTGGGGAAAGAGGTATTGCGTATTAATGGCTTTAGAGATTCGATTCAGGTTGTAGCAGATGATAATTTACAAGATAAGAGTTTAAGAGACTATTTTAAAGTCGCTACTTTACTAGAGCCAGGTGAGATGTATATTTCTCCAATAGAGTTGAACAAAGAGTACAATGCTGTTGACCTGCCATATAGGGCAGTGGTTCGTATTGTTAGTCCTATTTACTCAGGTACAAATGACGTTTGCCTTGGTTATTTTGTAACCAATATATCTGTTGCAAATCTATTGTCTGCTTTTTCTCGAACATTGATGACGGATAACTTTCCATTAATGCTACTTAATCATAATGGTGAAGGTATTATTAAAACAAAAGAACAGATTCTGTATAGATTCAATGAACTCAAAGAGTTGTCCTCTATAAAGGATTCTTTACCATTACTCTTTGGAAAACTTGAAGAAAAAAAAACGAGATATGTTAAACATGGAGACGGGATTTTCGTGTTTGAAAAATTAAAACTTACAGAAGAACTGGCGGTAAATAACTTTTTGAAGGAGGTGACATTTATTCAACCTACTAATTCAGATGTTTACCTAGTTACTTACGTAGCACTTTCTAATATAGGAGCGTTTGGGGGACTAAATAAGGTGGATGTCAATTTGATGATAATTTTATTCTTTTTGCTGCTGATTGTTGCGCTAATGCTGACCAAGCGGAAGATGAATGAATTGGAGATGATTGATGAGATTACAATCCTAAACAAAAAACTTTATGCCGATCAAGAAAAATTAGAAGAATCCATTGCACAGTTATCCAGAAGGAATACTCAGCTAAAGGAATTCAGTCAAATTATTTCACATAATATTCGTAGTCCTTTGGCGGGCCTAACTTTGTTGATTGATTTTCTTCATCAAGATCAGATGAAACTTTCAGAGCAGGAAAAAAAGGAGGTAATAGAAAAGCTTATCTTTTCTGCTAAAACTTTAAACAACCTTACAGATGACTTATTCGAAACGGTAAGCGTGCTTGACAGTGGAGAGCTTGTATTCGAAGAAATAGATCTTTTAAAAGCTCTTGATAAAAGTAAGGATGTATTAACAGCTCAAATTTTGCAGGCAAATGCCAGTATTGAAGTAGATACCAATGCCTGGAGAAATATTAAGTACAATCGTCAATACTTGGAAAGTATAATTTTCAATCTATTGAGTAATGCCCTAAAATATCGCGATGAGAATAGGGCTTTGGTACTGAAAATAACAACAGAAATAGTGGAAGGGAAAAAGGTTTTAAAAGTTTCGGATAATGGGCGCGGTATCAACTTGGAATGGCATGGCGAGAATGTGTTTGGATTGCATAAAACTTTTCATAGAGACTCTTCAGGAAAAGGCTTTGGTCTATTCATGACCAAGACACAAATAGAAACATTGGGAGGTAAAATACGGGTAGAAAGTGAGGTAGGTAAAGGGAGTACTTTTATAATTACTTTTTAGCTCAGGATTTTATAAAAAAGTACTATATATTTGCGCCCCTCAAAAACAGGGTCCCGTAGCTCAGCTGGATAGAGCATCTGCCTTCTAAGCAGACGGTCATAGGTTCGAATCCTATCGGGATCACCAAAAGCCTCTCACGATTGTGAGAGGCTTTTTTATTTGTGCAGAGTCAAGCTTGCTTGAACGAAAGCGCAAATAAAAAAGCCTAACGAGTGCAGCGAGTGGGCTTTTGTGTGTAATGATTAACCATATTAAGGATCAGCGCGAAGCGATGAATCCTGCTAAGGTGGCTAGTCAAGCTTGCTTGAACGAAAGCGCAAATAAAAAAG
>JAUICR010000127.1 GCA_030427785.1 Bacteroidia bacterium
ATAAAAACGGGTGATATCATTATTGCGGTAGACGACCGTACGGTAACTAAAAGTAGTGAGCTGCAAGAAATAATAGGCCGTAAACGACCTGGGGACAAGGTGGTAGTAAAAGTAGACAGAAATGGCGATGAAAAATTCTTTAGAGTAGAATTAAGAAATCAGGAAGGAACAACGGCTATGGTAGACCACGCTAGTCAAAAGACCTTTGCCCATAGGTTGGGAGCTGAGCTTTCGCCTGCTAGCGAAAACGACAAATCCAGATTGGGAATAAGTTATGGAGTGAAAGCCGAGAATATAAGTGCCGGAATATTAAAGGATCTAAGAATTCCCAATGACTTTATTATCACACATATAAATAAGAAAGAAATTAGAAGTATTAATGATATAAATTCGGCTGTAGAAGGATTGACAGAGCGCGACCCTGTAGTGATACAAGGATATACTGCTGAAGGCAAGCTAAAGTACTACGCGTTTGGCTACTAAACCTGCACTTTATTTTTATCAATAAAAGCTTTAAAGACCTCTTTGTGAGGTCTTTCTTTTTATAGTAATTCTAAATTGGACAGGGCAGATAATTCAAATATCTTTGCGCCCAGTAAAAAACTTAAAACCAAAACAAAAAATGGCTGAAGTATTGGACTATCAAAGCTCTGTAACTGAGCGAATAGCTAAGGAAAAAGCAGCTGCCGAATTCCTTAGGTGTATTAGTGAATTGTACCTTGACAAAGGCATTGAAACAGTATTGTTCAGAAATCAACTTATTGATCAAAGAGCAAGTGAAGTGCTTAACCTGCATGAGTACGCTCGTAAGTTTGTAGGGCAAAATATTACAGTAGAAGATACTTCCTCGCTATTGAGCGAATTAGTACAACTTGACCTTGCTCCTGCCCGTATGGACATTGGCCGATTGGCCAGCGAATGGTTGCAGGAAAAAGGAAACTATGCATCCAAAAAGGAATTTCTTGAAGATAAACTAAAAGACCTTATAGGACCTGAAAACAAACAAGAAGGGTCTCCTAAAGATGTTGTGCTTTACGGATTTGGCCGTATTGGTAGATTAGTAGCGCGCGAGCTTATGGCTCAAGAAGGTAAAGGTGAGCAATTGCGACTTAGAGCTATTGTAAGCCGTGGCGAAACTCCTGAAACTTTAGAAAAAAGAGCTTCACTTTTGAGAGAAGATTCAGTACATGGACCATTTCCTGGTACTGTAGAGGCAGATGTAGAAAATAGCGCTCTTATTATAAACGGAAGACGTGTACAAATTATCAGTGCAAAAAACCCTGAAGACATTGACTATACTGCCTACGGTATTAATGATGCATTGGTAATTGATAATACAGGTGCTTTTAGAGACGATGTGCAATTGGCAAGACACTTGACCAAAGGGGCTAGCAAAGTATTACTTACTGCTCCGGGTAAAAATGTGCCGAACATCGTACACGGTGTAAATCAAAAGCATTACGATCCTAAAAAGGTGGATATTTTTTCAGCCGCCTCTTGTACTACCAATGCTATCACGCCAGTATTAAAAGTTATTGAAGATAACTTTGGTGTAGTAAAAGGACATATCGAAACCGTACACGCTTATACAAATGACCAAAACTTGGTAGACAACATGCATAGCAAGTACCGCAGAGGCCGTGCTGCTGCGCTTAACATGGTAATTACCGAAACAGGTGCTGGAAAAGCTGTAGCTAAGGCTTTGCCGCAGTTGGAAGGTAAATTAACTTCTAATGCAATCCGTGTTCCTGTACCTAACGGTTCATTGGCTATTCTTAACCTTGAAGTGGGTAAAACCACATCAGTAGATGAAGTAAATGAAGTAATGCGCAAGGCAGCCCTTACGGGTGACTTGGTTGAGCAAATTCGTTTCTCAATGAGCAATGAGCTTGTATCTTCTGATATCGTAGGTAACTCTTGCCCATCCGTATTTGATTCTAAAGCTACTATTGCATCGCCTGATGGCAAAAGCCTGGTATTGTACGTATGGTATGATAACGAGTATGGTTATACTCGCCAGGTAATAAGACTGAGCAAGTATATTGCAGAAGTAAGACGTAAGAGATACTACTAGGAAATTATCTCCCAAAATATAAATCCCCTTAAGCAAAGGCTTAAGGGGATTTTTTTTTTGCCCCCTCCCAAACAAAAAAATCCCGCACCTGTTAAGATGCGGGATTTGGGTTTTATTCGATTGTTCTTTTATTGAACTATTAACTTTTTGGTGGATTCTAATACCCCATCCTTCAGCAAATACAGTTGGTAAATACCATCTGGAAATCCACTAAGGTCAATAGTCATCTTAGTATCTGTGCTAGCACTACCTTTCCAGATCACCTTACCTGAGAAATCATGAATCATCATGTCGTAATCCATTAATGTACCCTGCGGCAATTCAATAGTGAATACACCATTGCTTGGGTTTGGATAAACCTTGATATCCAACTTATTCAGGGCGTTCTCGAATAATCCAATATCATCTACCACATGAATATTTTTCACAATACTCTTAGTACAGCTGTTGGCATCGTCTACTTCTAAGGTAACGTTGTAGTTACCTATATTTAAGTACGTATGTGTAGGGTTTGCCAGAGTTGAAGTATTACCATCTCCAAAATTCCAACGCCAAGCCGTAGCCACTATACTGCTATCGTAAAAGTTTACCGTCTTGTTTACAAGGGTGGTATCATTTGTCATACTAAAACCAACATACAGTGGGTTTACCGTAATAAGAGTTGATGTAGTATCACTTCCGGCACTATTAGTAACAGTTAGTAACACTTTATAGGTTCCTGGTTTTGCAAAGTTGTGCGTAACATTATTCAACGTAGAAGTATTACCATCACCAAAATCCCATAAATAACTAGTAGGTGTATAAAGAGAATTATCAATAAATAACACCTGACCAGTACATGGATTTTGAACAGTGAAGTTGAAATTAGCTACCACCTTAGCCAATGAATTGGCCAACAAACAAACCAATTGTGTTGTGTCATTGTTATTCACAATTACACTCGAGTTAAATGAGTTGATAGTTTTGGGTATAAATAATACCGAAACTAAAAGACTATCACCTGGAGGGATTATACCCGTAGATGGATTGATTTTGAAACTGGTACTTACAGAAATAACGCTGCTAAGATTCAAATTACTACAACCGTTATTGTACACCCAGAAATCGCGAATGGTAGTATCTCCCAGCAAAGTAGTTGGAAAGAATAAGCAGGTATCTGAAATTGAAATTTCAGGTTCGTTTACCAAATCAAATATTACCGGCACCTTAACCACCGGATTAACGGGATCATTTGATTTTACAGAAATAGTGGTGGTATACTGCCCGGGAGCCATACTTCCAGCTGTAAATAGCAAACTCTTATTTACGCTTGATCCTATTGCTAAGTTGCCCGTAGCTGGCGATAGTAATGACAACCACGGTGGGCCAGATGAACCAATACTTACCTGAACGAAGTGCATATCCAAAGCATTTGTAAAATTCGGATTTACAGCATTGGTATTGGTCAATGTCACATTAAGGGTATTATCGGCCAACCAAGTTGAAATATTGGGACCAGCGTAATAGAAAATGGCTGTATCATTGGTTCCTACTGGAAGGAAATGTACGAAGTTATTGCCGAGATAAGTACCATCTACAGTTACTGAGTATATCTCTCCCCCATTATCAAAATCACCATTTACCACAGTCATAAACCAAATGGTATCAGCTGTACTAGGTGTATTGGTGAAAACATGATTGGTAACTGCTCCGTTTGTATTAAAGAAAGCCAAACTAGTATCTTGGTACAAATCATTTAACTCTACTTCGTAGGCCATAGCACCTTGCCCTTGGTTGGCAATATTCAAATTCTCAATTGTAAAGGAATTACAAGCATTAAGTCGCACACGAAGTGTATCTGGAGTTACTACTGTAATCGGTGCACCTAAGCCTTTACCAGAAACACAAACGGCCACAGTATCTACATTGCTGTATAAATACAAGGTATCATTAATGGTACCTATAGTGCTTGGAGAAAAATTAACAAATACCACAGCACTATCACCTGGTACAATGGTATCAGGAGCAAAGGCTAAGTCAAAATCGCCACTGCTACTTCCGGCAGCGTTAAAAATTAAAGTATCGCAACCTATGTTAGTAATCAATACGCTATCAATATCTACAGCACCTACTAAGGTAGAATCAAAGTTTACGCAACCAAGCGATAATAACTCAGACTGTCCTGTTCCATTAACATCAATAGTAATAGGAATAACTATTTCTGGGTTTTGAGGATCATTGGTGCTAATTGTTATTTGACTATTCTGTCTTCCATTCTGTAGGCCAACTGTTGAAATTTTAACGTCAAGTACCACCGAGTCAGCAACAGAAACCATTCCACTATCGGGAGTAACGGTAAGATACTCGGGCAATCTGCCTTGTGCACTCCACGTAATAGCTTGCTCTAGTATAGCTCTAGATTGAGTACTGTACTGATAAAAGTCAAAGCCTACAAACACACCATTACCTCTACCATAAGGCACTGTAAATACCACTGCGTCATTTCCAGCAGAAGTACTTCTTTTTGCTAATACGTTAGCTGTACTGCCCGTTAAGGTAAGCTGCATAGATGCATTTTGAGCCGCAAATGAAGAAAGGACACCACTCATAATCGGATGCGAAGGCATCAAATTATTGATACTTCCACCGGAAAAGGTAGAGGACACCGTAGAAACCGGGAAAATGCCGATTTGTGTATAGGACAAATAGTAGCTCATTAAGTGTACGTATCCGCCACCATTAGTACAAAAATTTTGAATAACGGGAACCAAAGAAGATAGTATCGAACCTCCTTCAGGAAATACTATAACATCTGCCTCTGAAAGGTCAGCCGTAAGAGCTGCAGCGTTTGTTGCATTGCTTGTTACAATAGTAACATTTGGCATAGCATTTAAAATGAAAGATACATTCTGAAATTCTGTATAATTTGATCCATACTGATATAAAACCACCTTAAGGTTAGCAGCACTACCCGACCCTTCTACTGAATAGGTTAAATCACCAGCTCCTGTATTATACAAGGTAACTGGTATAGTAATGGAATCATTGCAGCTGCTAAAACTTGCGTAAAGCGAATCAGGCGATACGGATGCGATAGGTGCACCTACTGCATATCCCGATAAACATACGGTGCGTAAAGTATCATTGCTTACTATGGTCAAAGTATCACTTAAAACCCCTAAAGTAGTGGTTGGGCTAAACTGCACCGAAATATAAACTGAATCACCTGGAGGCACAGTAAGCGCTGAACTCAAAACTGAAAAATCCAATGAATTTGTACTCATAGAGGTTATTACCAAGTCCTCACAACCATCATTAAATACCAAAGCAGAATCTACTGATGTAACCATTGACATGACAGTATCAAACTGTAGGCAGCTAGCAGGTACCACGGCATATGGAGCGCCTTGTACCACAATGTTTACGGTAAACTGATATACCGAATCTGAAGGATCGTTAGAATTTATTTTAACCGTACGCACATAAGTTCCTGATGAAAGGCCAATAGTACTGAAGTATCCCGAAATCTGAACGGTGTCTCCAGCAGTAGTGGTGCCCATGGCTGGTTGAAAGTTTCCTCCTGATCCAGTGCCAACAGAAAAATCATCTACCATATACTCATCAAAATTGCTACCTGAATAACTAGTTTGTGCTAATCTGAATTGAGTACTTGTAGATACAGCCCCTAGAGGAACAGGAAAGCTCACAAAGCCAGCCGTTTGATAGTTGAGAACAGTACCCATAGTAATCCAACTAAAACCATTGGTGCTGTATTGTAAATAAAGGTATTCTCCACCATCGGGTTGTTCGCAGGCACCTGAAGCTGGAGCTACCCAAAACTTTACAGTATCATTGGTAGTAACATTAAAAGGTACTGTAACCGCAAACCTATTTGTTCCTTCTACCATTAAGGCATTAGAGCCTGAATTAGAAAAACAAGCCGAGCCAATATTCATGGAACCTAAAGATTGCCAAATGCTAGTATTCATGCCATTTTCAAAATCATCATAGTAACTACCCGAGCCGCCTGACACGATATCCCAGGTAAGGTTTGATACACCTGTATTAATAATTTCAAAGTTGAAAGGAATCGAATCATTACAACCTAAACTGTATATGGTATAGCTTGAAGAGTCAGTAGCTATAGCGGGTGCTCCCACCACAAATGCACTTAAACAAATTGCTGTGTCAGACGAATTATTCAGAAGATGAATCGTGTCATTAACAGCTCCCAATGCACTTGGATTAAAGGTTACATGCAAGTAAGTGCTATCAAATGGTGCGAGAGATAATGAGCTATTATTAAGAGTAAAATCTGCACTGGTAGATGTAATTGAGCTCACTAACAAAGTATCACAACCCGGATTGTAAATCATTATTGAATCACTTTTTGAAACAACCGAATAGGTGGTATCAAAGTTTACACAACTCTTATCAAGATTAATAGCCGAAGCTCCTACCACGTTAAGCTCCAAAGGCACATACACTGCGCTATCGGCCCCTGTTGAATTCGTGTTAACTTTAATAAAGTAATTGTAGGTACCTGCCAACATTCCTGCTGCCGACCCTATTACGTTTATCGTATCTGAATTTGACACTGCTACAGTACCTACATTGGATGTAGTGTTAAATGGAACAGGAGAAACTCTGCTTACGGTAATTTCATCAAACGAACATGAGTAATTATTAGAATTCCAGATATAAACATCGTTTAGGCTGTTGATAAACTGATCGTAGAACAATAAGCCGGTAGCTACTGAGATATTATTAATATACAAATCATAAGTATGATTCACCCAATCAATATTTTTTGCCTCAATATGATTCCATAAATTACTGTTGATGGGGTAAGTATATGTACCACCACCTGTATACACATATAGGAAATTATATCTTACCCTAGAGTATAGCAGCATATTGTAGCCTATTGAGGTGTTTTCTCCAAAACCAATTTCGCCATGATAGGTATTGTTAGTTGGTTTTATATGATACGATATCTCATCAGCTTGAGCTGCAGGATAAGTTGCGCTCAACCCATTAAAAATGGAAGTATAACCATTAATTAATAAGGCTCCGTTACTACCAGCTGCACCACCTAAAATAGCGTTTGCGCTAAAAGCTGAAGACGCGCTTGGCGAAATGGTAAAAGCCCCTAATCCCGACTCAAATCTTTCTTGAAAAATTATTGCGTTTCCATTATTGTCAAGATCCTGGGTTGTGAATTGCAACGTACCACCCGATGCATTATTAACAGCTACTGACGCTGAAAAAACATCACCACAATTTACAGTAAGATTTAATGAGTCAGGGCTAACGTTAAATACCGGAGTAGGCATTACAGTAATTGTTTGAGAGGCAGAAGTATCGCCTCCAAAACAATCCGTAGTTATTAAATATGCATTGTAGGTACCTGGTGCAGTGTAAGCATGCACAGGGTTTTGAGCATTAGAAGTATCGCCATCACCAAAATACCAAGTTGGGGTACCTGCTCCGGTAGAGGTATTTGGAAAATTCACTCCTACATTTACAGGTGGATTCAAATTTCCCACGGTAAAATTAGCTACAGGGGGAACACCACCACCGGCTAACCACGATAGGGCAAAGCCAGAGCTAGTAACACTTCCATCAGAATAAAAACGTAAAGTTGCTTTACCACTCGGTATAGTAATAGCAGCACCTCCATTTGGCAAGCCACTTCCCCTATAAGTCCCTAGTAAGGTACCACCAATACCTATTCCATCGTATACATACAGTCTATCACAACAGTTTTCTGTATTAAAAGCTGAAAATGTAATAGACAAGGTACCACCTGCAGGATCCAAGTAAAAGTATCCGTTGGCACTGTTAGAATAATTGCCAGTTGGTCCACCGTGATCGTATAAAGTACCCGAACAAAGGGAACTTGTATCACTTCCTGAATAAGGCATGTTAAAAGATTGTGCCTTAACAAAAAATGATAGACACAACATCGATAGCACTAGAGAAATCCGAGTCATTGAGGAATAAATTTGGGTTAAAATCTACATTGGCAAAAATACTGTACAGAACCCTTCCAATTATCAGAAAAGGACAAAACAGCACAAATCAAAGACGACCAAATAGTCTGAAAAGTAAAAGGCTTAATTACTGATTTCTAGATTGCATCTACTGATTAATCGAACAAAACAAAAGAGAAACGTGTAGGTATGAATGAAAACTTTAACACTTAAATTCTAAATAATGTAAGACAGTATTACACTATTTTTCAGGCTAATTGGTTAATTATTCGCTCATTCAAAGGTACTATGCATTTAAACTTTTCATCATAGTCACAAGTGGAGCTAACTAATGTAAAGGAATAAAGACCCTGGGATAGTGTATAAAAAAATGCCCCCTAAGAATTACTTAGAGGGCATTAATTATATATCGGAGAATACTATGCGTCTAGCAAAGCATTTGTTTTACGAACTGCATCTGCACTTGCGGCAAATGTTGCTTTTTCAGCGTCAGTCAAAGAAATTTCTACGATTTGCTCGATACCATTTTTTCCAATAAGAGCAGGAACTCCTATTGCAATATCATTTTGGCCATACTCACCATCTAGCAAGCAAGAGCAAGGAAACATTTTTCTAAGATCACAACCT
Organism: Bacteroidia bacterium; assembly: GCA_030427785.1. Taxonomy (GTDB): domain Bacteria; phylum Bacteroidota; class Bacteroidia; order Flavobacteriales; family Schleiferiaceae; genus Owenweeksia. Next base: position 8,677 of record JAUICR010000127.1, read on the forward strand.
ATTGCTTGTACCATAGCTGATACCGCAGCACCTGGTGCATACCATGCTGAAGTTCCCAATAATTTGGTTAATGTTGCTCCACCTACTTTGGTTTCTTCTAATACTTCCTTCATTCTGTCTTCAGAAATAAACTCAGATGCAGGAACACTATTGCGAGTAGCCAAACGAGTTAGTGGAATCATACCGGTATCACTATGTCCTCCGATTACCATTCCATCTACATCAGAGATTGGGCAATCTAAGGCTTCGGCCAAGCGGTACTTAAAACGAGCAGAATCTAAAGCTCCACCCATACCAATAATTCTGTTTTTAGGAAGACCTAAAGCCTTATGCGTAAGGTAAGTCATGGTGTCCATTGGGTTAGAAACCACAATGATGATCACATTTGGTGAATGCTTAAGGATATTACCAGCCACATCTTTTACGATACCAGCATTAATACCAATTAGCTCTTCACGAGTCATGCCTGGCTTACGCGGAATACCAGAAGTAATTACAGCAACATCACTACCAGCAGTTTTAGAATAGTCGCCAGTAGTACCTACTATCTTGGTATCGAAACCATTAAGAGAAGCAGTTTGCATTAGGTCCATTGCTTTGCCTTCTGCAAAACCTTCTTTGATATCTACCAATACAACTTCAGCAGCAAAATCTTTGATGGCGATATACTCGGCACAACTTGCGCCTACTGCGCCTGCACCTACTACGGTAACTTTCATACTATTATGGGGTTTTATTTAATATAAATTAAGGCGGCAAAGGTAAAATTTGGAAGCAGAAAAAGGCCTTAAAAATCCTATTATTTGTTGGCCAAAAACATTTCTCCACGGGGCCTAGCTAGCTAACCCTTGCTCCATTCTTCATGGTGTGGTTTGGACTCATTAGGCTCACAGCTTTATCATCCCCTACCACTCCAAGCACAAGACATTCGCTCATAAAATTGGCAATTTGCTTTGGCGGAAAATTGACTACAGCTATTACCTGTTTTCCTATCAAATCCTGTGGTGTATAAAAATCCGTGATTTGTGCTGAAGTCTTTTTAATTCCCAGCTCGCCAAAATCTATTTGTAGTTTATAAGAAGGATTTCGAGCTTTTATAAACTCTTCGGCATGCAGCACTGTGCCACAGCGCATATCTATTTTTTCAAAATCGGACCAAGTGATGGCTTCCATACTATTCTACAACTTTCCCTTCCATGCCAAGTTCATTAATAGGCTCTAACTCCCATTCGCTAAAAGGCGGAATACAGTACTTTTTATCAAATAATTGACGAC
>JAUICR010000128.1 GCA_030427785.1 Bacteroidia bacterium
AGAAATTTGTCGCAACTCGTGCAATACAAGTTCCTGCATCAATTCTGTAACCTGATGATAAATCACAAAAATCTTCTCGTCACTATAATTTGTCTGCGTTTTTTGTAACGACAAAAGAGTGTCTACCTGGATATAATCCCAATACGTTAGAGGTTTAGCCAATAATAGTCCTTCAAAATAGGTATTTGGGTTCTCGCCTAACTCTTGGTATTTTTTTTCAATTTTCTTTGTGATATCATCCATTTGGTCGGGGTTTAAATTGCGTATTTTTTTGGGTGCTCAAGATAGTATTTGATTTTATACAGAAACATCTCTGCCATTTTTTTGGCTCTCCATTTTGCTTCTGTAGCAATAGCACCCTCAAAATTTTCATCAACTGTACCAATGAATAAAGTAATCCATATTTCAAAATGCCTTTGCTCTAAAGGCATTTGCGAGTGTGGTGGAAAAGGACTTCCAGTATAGGTGGAGGCTCCTAGCAACATGCTGTCCCAAAATTTGTACATCTTTTGAAGATGATCTGGCCAATTATCTTGAATCACATCTTCAAACAAAGGACCAATGACTGGGTCTAAACGAACCTTGAAATAGAATTCATTTACCAAAGTTTCTATATCAATTGTTTTGCTAATATCCTTTCGAATCTTCATTTCAATAATTTTTCAATTGCTAAAAGGCACTCCACCCTTACTCCTATTTACAATGCACTTTCTGTTTGATTAGCGGCTAACTCTGCCTCTAATGCCACAGCACCCGGAAATAATATGTTATTTTCTAAATGGATATGAAGATGCAAATCTTCTTCAAACTCCTTAAGCAAGGCAAAAGTTACCTGATAAGTATTACAAGCATCTGCAGGTGGATTGTAATCATCCGTCAGTCTAGCTATTTCTCTAAACCTTTCACCTTCGGTATCATGCTCACTCATCATCATATTGATTGGGTTTTCTACTGTTCCAAAGTGTGCTTGGTCCAACTTTCTACCAGAGTTTTTTGCTTCTACCATTTTTCTCACAAATGGAAATAAAACCAACTCTTCCTTTTTCATGTGCTGGGCCAACTCACCTACAGAAGCAGTAAAATGCTTGTTTACCTCTAATAGCTCAGGATGTCTTTCGCCATGCACTCGGCATATTTTATCCAAAAATGGTTTTATCTCCTGGCTTCGGGTTTCTACATATCTGTGGTGCTTTTTCTCTATATAATCAGCCAATAGGTCTAAAGGCCAACTCTTATAATCTATGGCTCCTTCGGCCTTAGTGTTCATTACTTCCTCAAGCTCACGCAGTATTGGCCAAATGCTAATTCCTTTCCTTTGGCATGCATCATTAATAGTTCTTCCTCCTTGGCAACAAAAATCAATTTTGTGTTTTTTGAAAACAGTGGCTGTTTTATAATTTTCTGCTACCAGTTCTCCAATTTGTCTTTCTTCTAAAGCTATCATTACGTAAAAATTAAAATTAAAATATATGTTAAGGACTCTTTAGGCCCTACCTGTGTGAAAATTTATTATCGTGTCAAAAAACTAACTCCATTTTTCAAACCCATCGCCATTTCATCCAGTATAGATGTTCTTAGCATTAAGGTTAACTCATCACGCACTATGGCAAATTTTTCGTGGGCTGGGCAAGGCTTTTCACTATCGCATGTACTTAAGCCCAAGGCACATCCATTAAATAAGTTATCGCCATCTACAGCCAACACAATTTCTGCCAAATTGATTTTTCCGGCCTCTCGTGCCAATTCAAAACCACCTGTGGGGCCCTTTAGTGAATTAAGTAAACCTTCTCTCGTTAAAGTCTGCAATATTTTACCCGTAAAAGCCTCAGGCGAATCTATTTCGCGAGCTATATCCTTTAAACTCACCCTGCCGGTAGTCTCTTGCTGTTGCGCAATATGTATCATTGCGCGTATTCCATATTCACATGACTTTGAGAACATTTAAACCAATTTGTTGGCAAATATATCAATCATTTCTATTTCAGACAAAAATGTCCGCTATTATTTTGTTAAATGATTTTTAGACCTAATTATTCCGGCCAATAACCCTAGTAAAATCAATTTTTCTCAGCCTTCTTTCCAATACATTTTATTATTTGGTTTCCCTAAGATTTTTTTTGGCTATCAATTGTAGAGACACTTACTAAAGGTTCAACTTATATTTTTTATATTCAAACACTTACAATCAAATACAATTGAAATTATTCATGATTTTTGAATTGAAATTTGTTCTAATGTTGCATAATTTAAAATCAAAAAAATGATACATCCCAAAACTGAACTTAAGTTCATTAGTCGCGAAATTGGCTACGGTGTGGTGGCAACAGAGTTTATACCTGCTGGCACTATTACTTGGGTGCTTGATAAACTGGATAGAGAATTTAGCCTAGCTGAATTTCAGGCTATGGACCCTATTTATCAAAACATTTTAGACTTCTATACTTTTAGAAACAACAATGGCAATTTTGTGTTGTGCTGGGATAATGGCCGCTATGTAAACCACAGCTTTAATTCCAATTGCCTTACCACTGCCTACGATTTTGAAATTGCCATCAGAGACATACATCCTGGCGAACAATTAACCGATGATTATGGCTATTTAAACATATCCGAACCTTTTAGAGGTATTGATGAAGGTACTAAGCGAAAAGTGGTTTATCCGGATGACTTGTTAAAGTACTACAAGGTATGGGACAAGAAAATTCTTAAAGTATTTCATAAAATTCCTAAAGTTCCTCAAGACTTAAAACAACTATTAGCTCCCACCTTATGGGACGAAATTGTAGAAATCTCTGAAAACAAAAAGGAAATGCAATCGATTGTGAAGAATTACTACCCTAAGGATTAAACTTTCACGCTGAGCAGAAAAGAATCGTCTAAAATAAAATCAGATGTCGTAACCATTGGCCATAGCATACTTTACCAGGCCTGTAACATTATGAACATCTATTTTTTTCATAAGATTGGATCGATGCGTATCTACAGTTTTATGGCTAACTATTAATTTCTGTGCAATTTCCTTATTGGTATAGCCATTTGCAATTAATGTCAGTACTTCCTCTTCGCGACTCGTTAAACTCACAATAGGGATAACCGGAGCCGCTCCGGGTAGTGATTTTGATTTTACATGATCTTCAAAAATGGCAGGACTGAAATAGCTTTTCCCTTTCATTACAAGGTTTATGGCCAATATAAATTCGTCCATATCGGCATGTTTTAAGAGATAACCCTTAGCTCCTAACCTAACCACTTCTCGGTGCATTGCAGGGTCACCAAACATGCTTATTACGATTACCTTAGTATCTGGATAAGATTGTGAAATATGGCGTAAGGCATCCAGCCCATTCACTACAGGCATATGTAAATCCAAGATCAAATATTGGGGTTTATGACGAGTTACTGCATCAATAGCCTCCTGTCCGTTTGCAGCAGTTTCCACTATTTGTAATCCATCAATTTTGCCGATCAACATTCGATAACCTTCTAAAATGAGATTGTGGTCTTCGGCAATTACTATAGTTTCCATAAAATATTAAGCCGTTTGTTTGTTTAGATGTACTAGCATAGGGATAGATATACGCACAAAAGTACCTTCTGTGGCCGAAGATTGGATTTTTAAGCTTCCCTCCAAAGCCTCTACCCTTGAGTTTACGTTGTTCAACCCAAGGCCTATTGAGGATTCTTCCTTATTAAATCCTTTTCCGTTATCCTCTACAATTAGTAATATTTTGTTATTTCTATTCAGGAGCTGAACCCCCACTTTTGTAGCATTAGCGTGCTTAATGATATTGGTAATTAATTCCTGAGTAATCCGATATAAATGTGTTTCAACAGATTCAGGTAATCGATACGCGAAACTATGCGTGACCAAATCGACCTCAATAGCCGTATTTGCAAACATTTGTTCTATAAGCTGCTCTATGGCCGCCTTCAGTCCATTTTCTTTAAGTACCAAAGGCATCATTTGATGCGAAAGCATCCTTACCTCTTTACACAGTGCATCCACCCTTTTTACCGTTACCTTGCTTGATTGAACATCTTCGGCCAATTGCAACTGCATTTTTAGCGCAGCTAATGATTGACCTATACCATCATGCAACTCACGAGCAAGCCGCTGTCTTTCTGATTCCTGAACTTCCATCAATTGTTCCAGTTGCTTTTCCTTTAGCGAAAACTTTAATGCCTGATTTTCCTTTAACCCTCGCAAACGAGTATAATACACCAAACTAGCTCCCAGCAAAACCACAACCAAAACCACCCCTCCTAGCACTGCTTGATTTGTTCTACTTGATTCCAGTTCATCATTTTTCGCAGTAATCTCTTGGTTTTTGGTTCGTTCGTTTAAGTACATTTTCTCCAGTTCGCCCAATTGCAACCTACTGGTGTAGGTTTGCAAACTATCTTTTAGCGTCCCCCATTTTTCATAAAAAAATGCTGCTTCTACCGGCACACCCAAGGTTTTATATAAATCTGCCACGTTTTTATAAACATCCAACTCAAAAGCATTTAACCTAGATTCGGAATACCTGTTTTTTATTTTCTGCAATTCACCTAGAGCTAGTTCATATCTACCCAAATAATTCTGCATTTGTGCAAAAAACAGAGTTGTTTTTATACTTGTATAGTTTTGTTGAACAACGAGCTCATTCAGAGCTTCATATGTTTTTTCTGCTGCTTGAAAATCACCCGTTTCTAATTGAATTTTCCCAATATTGGTATACAGCTCTATAGCTTTTACCATTCTACCGTTTTCCAAACAAATACTCAATGCTAATTGATAGTTTTCTAATGCTTTTTCTACTTTGTTATTTTCCATCAAAATGTCAGCATAAATATGGATGATGGAAAAAATTCGATGCATGCCTTTGCCGTAAGCAATAGCTTTAGCGATGTATTCTTCCGAATGATCAGAAAACCCAAAATATATATAGGTGCGCCCCATTAAAAAATAGGCCGTTGCCATGGATAAAGAGTCCTCCGATTGCTCTGCAAACTGGATGGATAAAAAAGCATTTTCAAAACTTTCTTGCCATCTTTCTATCTGTTGTAAGGCAAATGCTTTTTCATAGTATACAAAGGACAATAATTTGGCATCATCATATCGCAGTGCATGAGATACCGCACTGTCAAAATAAGGCAATGCATCCTGAATTGCCGCATTTTTGTCAAGACCTACTTCTCTTATTAATTGGGCTTTAATCAAGTATACCTCTGCCAATTTTTTATTATCAAATTCATTTGAAAAATAGTAGAAGGCATTTTCTAAATAAACCTTCGCTTTTTCATTATCTCTAAAAATCCAATAATCAGCCCTCCTAAGATTGTTTTCTGCCCAATATTTTTCAGCTAAATCTTTATCCTTGATGGTTGCTATCTTCTCAGCTGCCATATCTAAAAGAACCAAAGTACTATCAGGCTCATAATTAATCACATCCTCCGCAAGCCTATGCATTTCTACTATAGATAGCGGCTCTTTACTCTTGGCTTCCAATGACCCAAAAAGCAGCATACCTATTAGTAAGAAATAAAATCTTTTATCGAGTATCATATTAAGTTTTGGCATAAGTAGTTGCCCTTTTTATTAATTCAAAGTAAGGTAATTAAATGGTGTAATTTATCGATATAAGGTGTTTACCCTATCCATTTACAAGCCTTACCTGATTGCCCATGGATACCGAAAAAGTAAAATTTGTAGAATACTTCCTAAGCGCGTTTTTCTGTTTGAAACAACTGTTTTTACAAATGCATTAACAACTGAGTTCAAAATGATGACCGTTATGATAAACAAGCAGGTGTATAAAGGAAGTTTTAAGTAAGGAAAACCAGTTTTTAGAATACAAATAATTAACCCTGATATATAAAATTCATCTCTATAATTAATTACTAATCCCTATGAAAAGAGTCCTACTTTGTTTTTCATTCCTACTAGGAATTATTCCCCTGTATGCACAGGATACCATTTCTACCACATTCCCAAATAATAATAGTGCGAGCGGTGTTTCTTTTGAAGTGGAAGCTACCTCCTCTATTATGTTAACGGGTATTCTTAATGCATTTAAATCAACCACCAGCACAGCCGATGTGTGGATACGATGGGGAGGAGTAAATGGAACCCCAGGAGATAGAGTAACCGTAGATGCTGCAAATGGCTGGTTGCTATACCAAGTAGGGGCTAATGTTGGTACTTTGGTAAATGGCGTAGCTCCTTTAACCAATTTTTTCCCAATATTAATTCCTGCCGGTAGTTCATTGGGCATAGTACTATCGGGAAGTACCAATTACTCAGGTAGCGGTTCTACACCTCTGGTTCCTGACAGTTTTCCTGGGCCCCATGCCATACTAAGAGCTGGTGGGCCAACCACAGGATTTGGCGGTTCTGTACCCAATCTTGCTAACGATCCCAGAGGATTTGTTGGTTCTATTATCTACGAATTGGATGTGGCTGGAAACTGTGTGAACCCTCTTACCGCAGTTACTATAGATAGTGTAACCGCCTCTACGGCAAAAATTGCCTGGACCCCGGGGTCAGGAAACAGCTCTTATTGGATAGAATATGGTTTAGCCGGATTTACGCCTGGTACAGGAACCAAAATTACAGGTACTTACCCTGGTGCTCAGCCCGCGGTGAGCCTTACAGGTTTAACTCTCTTTTCGGATTATGAGTTTTATATAGGCGAAATATGCAATAGTGGTGCGGACTCAGTGTATAGCGTAAATCCTTATGCATTTAGCACTACAAAATTGTGCCCTGAGCCCACAGCGGTAGGAGTTTCAAACGTAAGTGCATCTCAGGCAGATATAAGCTGGAGCTATGCAGGAACAGCTACTAACTTCACCATTTACTATGGCTTAAAAGATTCGGCTGTAGGTAGTATGGGAAATGTAATAACAACTAGTTCTCCATATACCCTTAGCGGCTTATCCGGAAACGCAGAGTACGACATTTATATCACTGCCAATTGTGGTGGTACTAATGGAGTGAGCGACACTACTGGCCCTGCTACATTCTTGACAGCCTGCGGACCCATGGCTACCCCTTTTACTCAAACTTTTGACAATACCCCTACTGGCTCAACATCAAATCCTAGCGAGCCCACTTGCTGGAGTTTTGAAGAAACAAATGGCGCTCCTGGTTATGGTTACAACTACGGAGGTTCTACGTTCGCTTCTGGTTATGCTAGAGGTGGAACCGGTAATTCGTTTAGATTTTTTACTAGCAGCAACCTTGCAAATGGCGACTCAATGGCATTGGTAACCCCGCAAATTGCTAATATGACCACTACACCCAAACAAATCGAATTTTGGGCGCGTAGCCGTTCATCGGGTACATCCTATGATGTGAAGTTTGTAGTAGGTACTGTGGCAGGACATAATATGCTCCACACTTTTGTGCCAATAGATACCATTCACATAGGCGATAATACTACCTATCAAAAATTTTCAGTTCCATTTACCACTTCTACAGGCTACAACGGAATCCATGAATATATGGCATTTCTTGATATGTCTGATGGAAACGATCACTTTCACCTTGATGATATCACTATCAACGATGCACCAAACTGCCTACCTTCTACCAATGTAGTATTTAGCAATATCACCAATAATAGCGCAGATATTACATGGACACCAGGACAAGGCACCTCACAACAAATAATGTATGGCCCTGCAGGTTTTTCGCAGGCAACTGCTACTATTCACAAAGGATTAAATGGAGCCTACTCTATTACTTCTTTGTGGGGCGATGACTGTTTTGAAGTATATGTGCGAGATAGTTGTGCTGGTGGTTACAGCCCATGGGCTGGGCCGTATCCGTTTTGCACACTGTGCGATTTTGTATCTACACCCTTGATGGAGGGATTTGAAACCACACCTACCGGCACAAACATGAATCCTTCGCCACCCAACTGCTGGAGCTTTGTACACACAAGTACTGGAAACGGGTATGGCTTTACCCATAACTCTGTAGGAGACTCAAAAACTGACAGCACCTATTTTTATATGTACACCAATGCAAACCCGGCCAGTAATGATTTGATGGGCTTAGTTTCGCCTGGTATTAATGGATTAACTAATGATGACAAGCAGATTGAACTTTGGGCCAGAAGCCGCCATGCTTATGCTACGCATGATATAAAATTGATTGTAGGAACAGTAGTGAGCCCGTTGGACATGAGCACCTTTACGCCTATCGATACTTTTCATGTGGGCAATAATACCACGTACCAATTTTTTAGCACAGAAATTACCACGGCCAATGGCTACAACGGAACTCACAGCTACATAGCTGTATTAGATAACTCAACCACTGGTTCGTACGCCTTTATAGATGATATCACTATAAGAGAAATTCCTAGCTGTACCGCTTCATCCAATCTTGTGGCTACTGCCATGGGTTACGATTCAGCCTTTGTAAGTTGGAATGCGGGCCAAGGACTGACCTACAATGTGGTGTACGGTCCGGCAGGCTTTACTCAAGGTAATGGAATTGTAGCACACGGTATCAGCGCTACAAGCTTTGGTATTAATGGTCTCACAGGAAGCACATGCTACGATGTGTATGTACAGGATAGCTGTGCATCTGGCCTAAGCCCATGGTTTGGACCAGTTTCGTTTTGTACATCGTGTTCTCCTTTTAGCACTCCTTTCAGCGAAAACTTTGATACAACTGCCAGCGGTTCATCTTCCAACCCTTCTCCTCCTGTATGCTGGAGTTATGTAGAATCTATAGTAACTGCAGGATATGGCAATACTTCCTCCACTACCGGTCTGCCCAATGGTGCTAAGCATTTTAGAATGTATAGCCCAACTTCGGCCACAAATGACACTATTGCATTAATCACCCCTGCTGTGGCGGGAATTACCAGCGGAACCAAAATGATCTCGTTTTACGCAAAAACCAGTGGAACCAATCCTGGTACGGTTGTAATTGGAACATCACCTAGCAATAGTACCATTAAGAATTTTACACCTATCGATACTGTAAATACTGATGGCCCTACTTATGCTACCAAGTTTGATGTGTACATTGATTTTGCCTCCGGGTATAATGGCACAGATGAATACATTGTGCTTAAGCATGGTAATTCTTTAAATCATAGCTACGTGTATTTAGATGATATTACGGTAGACGATATTCCCCCTTGCGTGATGCCTTATAACTTGAACGCTACCAACGTAACCGGTACTGGCGCTACTTTGAGTTGGTCTACTACCGGCAATAATGACTTTAGACTAGAGTACGGCCCTCAAGGTTTTACACAAGGAACAGGCACCACTGCCAACGGAACAGTAATAAGCAACACCAACTCTCCTACTACTATTGGAGGATTGAGTCCAAATACTACCTACCAGTTTTATGTGGCCGATAATTGCGATTCATCCAACCTTGCCGGACCTTTTAGTTTTACTACAGGATGTCTTGCTGCGCTGTCAGGAACATATACAGTAGGCTCTGCTACTGCAGATTTTACAACTTTGGATTCGGCCTTTGCCACCTTGAGCAATTGTGGTGTTAGTGGCCCCGTTACCCTAAACTTACAAGGAGGTAGTCATGCTACTTTCTCTATGAGATTAGGGCATATTAATGGCGCGAGTGCCACCAACACCGTGGAAATAGTAGGTGGAACCGTTAGTGCTGATACGCTTGATTTCTTTACCTCTACAGGAACAATGCTTGAACTTGACAGCACAAATTATGTAACGTTTAAAAACTTTACCATAAACGCCCCTAATGCGAGCCGCATGGTGTGGATGCATAGTGAAGCGGAGCATATCACTTTTGACAGCATCAATTTCTTAGGAACTACAACAAGCACATCCAATCATTATCTGATAGTAGCTTCTTCATCCCCTACCTCTATTATATCAGGTCAAGGAGATAATATTAGCAACTTTACCCTTAGCAATAGCAATCTGTATGGTGGCTATTTGAGTATG
>JAUICR010000343.1 GCA_030427785.1 Bacteroidia bacterium
AATAAATTTCCTAACCAGTTTAAAAAGTGCTTACTTTGTAATAACTCTTTAAAGCTATGGAAACATCTATAATAAAAATCGGAAACTCTAAAGGCCTCAGGCTTAGCAAGACAATTCTGGATAAATACAATATCAAGGATAAAGTAGAGTTGATTCTCGAAAAAGGTCAAATTATCCTTAAGCCTATTTCTAGTCCAAGAGCCCATTGGGAAGAAGCATTTTCAAAAATGGCTGAAAACGGTGATGATCAATTGCTGATGGATGATGTATTTGAAGATGAAAACTTTGAGGAATGGGATTAAACCAATACTGCGTGGTGCTTGTCAACCTTGACCCCACAATAGGAAGTGAAATAAAGAAGACCAGACCTTGTGTAATCATTTCGCCAAATGAGATGAATAAATACCTGAAGACAATCGTCATTGCACCTTTGACCACCAATTTGAATTCGTACCCAACAAGAGTATTGGTAAACCACAATGAAAAGAAAGGCATGGTGGTAATCGATCAAATAAGAACGGTAGACAAAACCAGAATCATTAAAGTTTTTGATAAACTTTCGAAAACCGAAATAAAGAAATGCAAACAGGTGCTAAAAGAAACCTTTGTGGATTGATGAGAGAAGGTGAAAATACCAACAAAACCGAAATGAATAGAAGCAAATTAATATTACCCTTACTTTTTGATCTAGCCTTATCTTCTTGTACAACTCCTATAGAAACGATTGATCAGGTTAAAGTGGAAAACGCTTTTGTTGTGAATTCTTCTCCTACTTTTAAGGGATACTTTTATAATGGATCTGATAGTGAATATCATTATTTCATAACTAAATGGGATTGGAAAAAAGACAACTATTTCAGGTTGGAAAAGAAGGATCTAATAGTAAACCAAGAGTATCAGTTTGAAACCAAAGAGTTAAGAATTGACTTATTTGAAACGGACGAGAAGTTTGGTGAAAATCAGTTTTATGAGCTTTACATTGCGGAATGAAGAATGGTGTGCAAACACTATGTAAAGTGTCATTTATACGCATTCTGCACAAACGGAAGACGTAATTCCCTCACTCCCTTGCCCTCGGATGATACATCAAAATAGTATCTCGCAAATACTGCTGATCTAAGTGGGTATAAATTTCGGTGGTGGTAATGCTGGCGTGGCCTAGCATTTCTTGCACGGCTCTAAGGTTTACGCCACCTTCTACCAAATGTGTGGCAAAGCTGTGGCGAAAGGTATGCGGACTCACCGATTTTTTGATTCCGGCAGCAGTTGTCAAGTTTCTTACAATGGTAAAAATCATGGCTCTTGTTAATTGTTTTCCCCGTCTGTTCAAAAACAGGAAGTCTTCATGACCTTTGGCGATGGATTGATGCACGCGTATTTCCTTCCGGTAAATATCAACTTGCTTAATCGCGGTATTGTTTATAGGCACCAGTCTTTCTTTATTTCCTTTTCCCGTTACCCGAATGAAAGATTCCTTAAAAAACAAATCAGAAATACGCAGATTGGTGAGCTCTGAAACGCGCAAGCCACAGCCGTAGAGTACTTCCATAATAGCCACATTGCGGTGGCCTTCATCTTTGCTTAAGTCGACTGCATTGATGATAGCATCAACTTCATCCTTACTTAAGAAATCAGGGAGCTTACTTCCAATCCGCGGACTTTCCAACAGGTCACAGGGGTTTTGAGATATCAAATCTTCGTATTCCAAATATTTGTAGAAAGAGCGGATACCCGAAATTAAACGTGCTTGTGATCGGGCGCTAAGGCCCGATTTGGCTATGTGGATTATAAATTCCTGGAGGTCTTTTAGAGTAGTTTTTAAAGGATCGGGCTGCGACTCTTCAAAATAAACCAAGGCCTTTTGCAAATCAATACGATAGGAACTAAGCGTATTAGGAGACATGCCACGCTCAAGGCGCATGTAGTTTATAAAATCTCGGATGGCAATGTTCCAGGTCAATGGGAAAACAATTTTATTAAACGCTAAATTTAGCGCTTGTTAGAGCC
>JAUICR010000129.1 GCA_030427785.1 Bacteroidia bacterium
GGCCACTCTACTAGCTAATGACCCTGTTTTTGAGCCAGGAAAAGATCGGTTTAAATCTTTACCATCGGGTAGTCCTCTGGTTTGATTAATAAAACCGTAAACATTGAAAACAGGAATAGCTATTACAGTACCACAAGTAGGAATATAATGTCCGCCACTTATAAGTCGTCTCAATATTTCAACCCCATTGGTTTCATCGCCATGCATGCCTGCCATCATTAGCAGCGTAGGTCCTTCTTTTAAAGCCCTAGCTACAAATACAGGTATATTAATGGGAGTACGGGTAGGGAGCCTTGCAATAAGCGCGTTAATCTGAATTTTATCACCCGGCTTTATTACGTGGCCGTCAATGATCATTTCCTTTACTCTAGGCATTTATTTTATCCTTTTGAATCCTTTTTGTTGCCTTGGTGGTGTTTTGCTCTAAAAAGCCAATGATCTTCCCTGCAATATCTACCCCCGTAGCATTCTCTATACCCTCGAGGCCTGGCGAAGAATTAACTTCTAAAATAAGCGGACCACGAGAAGATTGAAGTAAATCTACTCCCGCTACACTTAGCCCTAGCTTTTTGGCGGCCAATATAGCAGCCGCTTTTTCTTTCCTAGTTAATTTGATAATCTTAGAACTTCCTCCTCTATGTAGGTTTGACCTAAACTCTCCTTCTTTGGCCTGGCGCTTCATGGCTCCTACTACCTCACCATTTACCACAAAGGCTCTGATGTCAGCACCTCCGGCTTCTTTGATAAATTCCTGCACTATTACTCGTGCTTTAAGACCGTGAAATGCTTCAATTACCGAGGCTGCAGACTTTTGGGTATCAGCTAGTACCACTCCTAATCCTTGGGTTCCTTCCAGCAACTTTATTATTACCGGTGCTCCCCCTACCGATTCAAGAATAGAATCAGTGTCTGTAGAATAATTGGTAAAAACTGTTTTAGGTAAATCAAGCCCTGCACGCGATAAGATCTGCAAACTTCTGAGCTTATCTCTAGAGCGAATTAAGGCTTGTGATTCTACCGCAGTAAAAACTTTCATCATTTCGAACTGACGAACTACTGCTGAACCGTAAAAGGTAACAGAAGCTCCAATACGAGGAATAATAGCGTCCACATAGTCCAGGTGTTTTCCTTTGTACACAATAGTGGGTTTGTTTTTTTCCATTACTATGGTGCACTTAAGATGATCTATCACCTCCACCTTATGTCCGTTTTGTTCAGAGGCCTCTACCAGCCTTTTAGTGGAGTATAAATTAGGATTACGAGATAGGATTACAATATTCATTTATCAATTTGTTTATTTTTAAAAGACTCATTTTTTAGAGCCACATCTACCACAAAATTTCCTTGTAACAACTTTCTTCCCAGTAAAATAGGGTTCTTTAAGCCCGATCGATTACTCAAAGAAAACTTGCTGATATAGTTCTTTCCAAAAAGATTGATTTGAGTGCTAATAATATAGCGCTCCTCGCTTTGCCCGAAAGAGTTTTTGATAAGCTTTTTTCTAAATTCAGAAAACATAAACTCCTCGCCTGTGTACTTTGGGTGGGCAGGGTCTAAAAACTTTACTTTCAAAACGGCCTTCCCATCTTCTACCACTACCTTGGCATAGGTACAATGGATGGCAGAAGTATAGGCGCCAGTATCAATTTTTGCAGGTAGGTCAAACAAGCCAATTTGAGGCATATCCACCTTATCGCTGCGTCCTATTATTAATTTAACTCTATTTTTCAATCCTCTCTCAACTTTAATTTTTCAATAAGCGAAGTAAGTGAAATGTACAATACAATTACCCTAAGATAACGGAGCAGACTTTTGTACCTAAAACCGCACCCCTAGCCCTAAGTACAAGCCCATAGGAAATCCAATACCACCTCTAAGAATTAACTTGCCTGAGGGCTGAAAACGGTATCCAATCATCGTGGTGGGAATAGGTATATCCACCAAATTGGGGCTGTAAAGTAAGCCCAGATTGTTTTCAAAAAAATGCTTTTCTCTACCAAACAACATGATATAGGAAGCCGCTCCGTAAAACTCCTTATTGTCGCTATAAAAGTTGTCTGTCACATATCCACCCGTAAGTTTAAAACCCAAGGCCACAAAGCTGTTTCGATGTAAGTACTCAAAAGAGAAGTTAATAAAATAAAGGCTAATAGTCGTGTTCAGGTCGGCCATTAAGGCTATTTGCTTTTTAGACACAGGCAGGGTAATTCTTGACGGCTCCTCCTCTATCTCATCTTCTATCACTTGCCCGTAGGCAGAGCTACCTACTAGCGATACTAATAGTACCAAAAAGAAAAAAATCGTTTTTAAGCTCCTCAAGGTTCGGCAGATAATTTGGTTTAATACTGTAACATTTTGCACGCTAAGCGAAACTAATACGAATAAAAACCGCCTGAAATTCGCATTTCAGGCGGTTTTTTTGATGTGTTGAAAAGCAACTAGCTATCGTAAGGTTAATTTAAGTGTTTGCTGATTTACACCTGATTCAATCGTTATCAGGTAAATTCCTTTAGGAAAACTTGAAAAATCACGCTTAAATACTTCAGATGAATTAACTGTAAGCACTTCTTTGTACACGATTTTTCCGGTAAGATCCATAAGCTGAAGATTATAAGCACCACCCGTGTTTATTCTTAAATCTACTATTCCATTACTTGGATTAGGATAAATACTTAAAGGGCTAAAGGCATTTTGCTCATCAATACTTACGGTAGAGTTTCCTGTTACCCAAAAATCGATAAGATATGCTCGGGTAGCACTAGGAGAAACATACTCGTTGCGGAATGCATCAGAACCACTCCACGCGGCATAACGGGTGTTAGAAAACAAAGTAAAACTAATGGCTGCACTGGGAGCACCCAAGGTAAGTGGCTCCAGGAAATACGAATTGTTATCTGATGAATTAGAGTTTTGGTATCTCAGGTAAGAAATATTGTTCACATCACCTCTACCGCCTGATACGTAATAAGTTTGCGTGGCGGGATTATACGACTGTCCGGGAATGAATGTATTGAATACACCTATCTTATCTCCTGCAGCTACTTGAATGGGTGCTGGCGGAACCACTTTGATATAATTCACAGCAGTATCAGTAGCTTTTAGGGCATACTTAATTATCATCGTATTTGGCGCATCCAAGGTACCCGGTACACCTACGGTGGCATTTCCGGTATATCGGGGCGGTATCACGTTCATTCTGCGAGTTTGGCCTGGGTAAGTACCTGCATTGTACCCAATACCCACTCTCCACACAGCATTGTCAAGAGTATCACCCATAACCACAGCTACCTGAAGGGTGTCTCCTGTTAGCCCCGAAACTGAAGAGGATGTTCTGTACCTTGCTCCTACATAGATGGTATCTACTGTGTAAGGATCGGATTGAGCAAAATAGTCTTGTCCATTTAATCCAAAACCTTGTGAAGTTGGATCAAAAGTTTGACCGTACCCATGAGCACCTATCGCACTGGGTGTACCAAAATCTTGAATATAAGTGCTATCGGGAGCAAAAGGAGAAAACACTGCTCCTATCGAATTTGAAAAGAGATTGTACGCTATATCAGCATGACTCATTCTTTGGCTTACGGGGCCGCCACTCACTTTTTCCTTGGCAGCCATTGCCATCTTTGATTCCCACACTTTCTTGATTTGCTCAAATTCTGTTGGGCTCAACTTTTCAAATGGCTCCTGCATTTCGGGAGCTACATTTTGTGAATAGCCATAAAAGGCCAGTAAAGACATACATACTAGTAATCTTGTTTTCATAGTAATTTATTTTTTATTGGAACGGGTTTTAAGTTCGTGAATAAATGTAGGAAACATTTACGAGGCGCAAAAGAAGAAATTAGTGCTAGGGCAAATTAGGTGATTGTTCCGTATAGTTCCAGAGTTTAGTCTTAATAAGAACCCTCTGGTTTTTTCAATAATGCCTTAATCCTAACGTTCGCCTTTTTTTGTTGAGGACTTCACTCAGGCAAGCTTGAAACCTTGTTACAAAAGGATTTATCGCTACGTGCTGACCCTAAGATGGGCTAGACAAAACATTACAAATTGATTAACATATTCTTAATTTCAATTTATACGATGTGTTAGAAATTTTGTTTAAAGTTTCCATTCCAAAATTAGTTGCGATGAAAAAAAATACCAATTGAAATAAAAATCAAACATGGAATTTCAGAAACTCTCAAATCTGCCTCTCAACCTTTCCGCATCTCAACATCTTGTCTCCAAAATAAGGGTTTAGCACTTCTTCATTATTGCTCACCCAGTCTGCTCCTTTGCCGCCAAAAGCCATTGGGCAATGCTGTATGTATAAGTCCTGCCCGGTTTTCACCTGCGTATTTAGAGCAACTACATTTTTAGTCAAAACTTCAAAGTGATCTCTCTGATGTCCGATTTCGGTAGTACCGCTAATGTGCTCAGCATCAAAAAGCAATTTCTTACCCAATTCATCTTCCGTGCCTGTCAATGCGCTTTGAATTTTGGCAGCAGCAGCCTTTGCCCCCTCTGCATCATCATTTACCAAAGCATCTTTCAAAGCCAAATAATCGGTGGTAATGGAAGTCGCCAGTGCTACATCAAGGTTGGTTTCGGTCATTGCTGTCTCGTCATCCGCTTCATGGTGTTCCATATCCCCTGAATGGTCATGCCCTTCATGGTCATGCATCTCATGTTCGGCTTCATTGTGGGTGCCTTCCGCAGCATTATTACAAGCCGTTGTGGCTAATGCCATGGCAATTATCATGGCCGAAAATTTGATCTTTTTCATTTTTCTGTTTTTAAATTAACAATTAGTCTATTTTCTTTTTTACGTCCCCACACTTCAGCATCATATCGCCATAGTAGGGATTCATTATTTCTTCTGATGCACTTAGCCAATCGCCCCCTTTATTGTTGTCAGCCATGGGGCAACTTAGTACATAAATGGGTTTTTCAAAAGGGCCAAATGCCTCAGCTATTTGCACCATCTCTTCTGAGAGGCGCAAAAAAGCTTTGCGCAGCACGTCAATGTTGGCCTGGCTATTAAACTTGGTCATTAATGAATGTAGCTCGGGCAAAGCCGCCATCCATTGGGCATGAGCCATCTCCTTCATTTCACCCATCTGCACCTTGTCCAATGCGGCTTCCATTTTATCGGCAGCTTGTACAGCCAAACTTTCATCTGAAGTAACCAGTGCATCTTTTAGCTCAAAATAGGATTGCAACACCGCTGAAATTTCCTTTTTGGTTTGCGCAGAAACTTCCATTTCCACCTTCTTGATATCTGGCTTTTCTGCGGAAGAAGACTTATCCATATTGCCATGGTTATGACCAGTCATTGCTACCCCACCCTGAGGGTTCATCATACTTGGCTTCCCAGCCAATTGAGCCGCTGCATCTACCGTAAAAGTTCCATTTACCACCACCCGCTCGCCTACTTCCAATCCACCAGCTATTGAGTAGCCATTTCCCAAGGATGGCCCCAGCAACACTTCACGTAATTCAAAAGATGGTTCTTCACTTTCACTATCCTGAACATACACCACCGACCTTTCACCTGTCCACATCACAGCCGTTTTGGGCAGAATCAATTCATGGCTTTTACTCACATCAGACTGCACAGTGGCCACGGCAAACATTTCCGGCTTCAATTTTCCATCCGTATTTTTTACCTCTACACGCACGCTCGTCACTCGTGTTTGTGGATTTACCGTAGGGTTTACAAAAGTTATTTTTCCAGATAAATCCTTTCCCGGAAGGGAAGCTACGGTGAAGCTCAATTCATCGCCCACTTCAATAAAATTCAGATCACCTTCATACGCATCAAAAACCACCCACACCTTACTTAAATCGGCAATGGTAAAAAGCGCTTCACCTTTTTTGAGGTAATCGCCTACATTCACTTTTTTGTCTAGTACTATCCCCGATCGATCCGCATAAATACCAATATTCCCAGATACCTTTCCGCTTTTTTCCAAGTCTTTAATTTGACTATCAGCCACACGCAAGGCCTTGAGTTTTTCTACAGAAGCACGATACAAAGCTGGCTGCTTATCCTTTATTTGTATGGCTTGTAGCAATTCCTGCTGAGCTGTAATCAACTCAGGAGAATAAATACTCGCCAACTTTTGTCCGGCTTTTACCTCTTCTCCGGTAGTGTTCACCAGCAACTCTTCTATCCGGCCATCTACATGAGATGGTTGCGTTTTCACCAGTCTTTCATTTGGCATCACCTTTCCATTCAGTCGAATGCTTTTTATCGCATTTTCCTTGCCCACCACTATGGTTTGAATGTTAGCCAATTTAGCAGCCGTTGCACTCATCTTTACCGCCATTGGGTTGTCCTTGTGGTCAGCTCCCTTTGCTAAGGGAATGAGATCCATCCCACAAATAGGACATTGCCCTGGTTCCTGTGATCGGATTTGTGGATGCATAGAGCAGGTCCAAGTGGTAGACTCATGCTCATGTTCGGCTTCGGTTGTTTGAAAACTCTCATTTGAGCCACCAAAAAATTGTGCGCCTACTATGATTCCAATAATCAAGGCGATTGCAATGCCTAGCCAGTATTTCTTATTTATAGAATTGTTCATCATTTTATTATTTTCTTACGTTTCAAATTCAATTGGAATCCGAATCTGTAATTTGATACATTAAGTAATCTAAAGTCGCTTGAGTATGGAGGAATCGCGTATAAGTGGTCAACTTCAGTTTTTTATACTGAATGACTTTCTGTTGAAGCCGCAGCACTTCCTCAAAATCTACCCTATCGTTGGTGTAGTCTATTATCACCAGCTCCAAGGTTTTGTTTACCAATGTAATTTCCTCCTTATATAGTGCCATTTCATCTTTGGCTTGTTGCAATTCATAAAGCTGCATATCGCGGTTTGACTCCAATACATCCCATTCATTTTGGGCATCCAGCTTATACTGTTTTTGCATAAGTTCAGCAGATTTTATTGCAGCCGAATATTGCTTTCGCCAAATGGGAAGGCTGATAGAAACCATGGGCATAATCACATCATTACCATTATCGGGCACCGCCATATCCGTGCGCTCATTCTCCACCACATAATCTATCCCTACCCCAATATTGGGCAAACCACTTTTTTTAGCCACTTTGGTTTGAAACTCTGCTCCTTTTTGTAGCTCCACATACTTGGCCACACTTGGGTGCGAAAGACTATCGGCAGAAACTAGGGTTTGCTCTTCAACCATTATGGTATCAATTACCGTAACCACTGCATCTACTTCTCGATTGAGGCGCCTATTAAAAACCCGCTCTAAAGGAGCCCTTTGGTTATTCAAAATTTTCAGCTTGGTGATCGATTCTTCCATTTGGATTTGCACCCGATAAGCATCAGATAATTTTCCTACGCCACTGCTTATTCGTGATGTGGTGAGCTCTTGATAGCTTTTTAGAATTTCCAGATTTTCATTTTCCAAATGGATGAGCTTTTGCAATTCCCACAGCTTATAGTAATCAGATTTAAGCTCACGCATCAATTTTTCGCGAGCATCAACAAACTGGAGATAATTGGACTGAGCCACTGCTGCGGCTGCATCTCCTTTTGCCGAAAGGCTACCAAACCAAGGAAACATTTGCGTAAGCGAAAACTTCATAATCTGCGGGCCAATCCGCGTTTCTACCGGTTGTATAAAATAACCATACGACAAGGTAGGAGCGGGTAAACCACTGGCCTGAGCCACTTGCTCAAGGCTGGCTTCAAAAGCAGCATATTTTGCCTTTAGGCCAAGGTTATTTTCTGCCGCCAGAGTTAAATATTCCTGCAAAGGGTCTTGAGCACCTGCATGAAGTGTCAAAAACCAAAATGCTATGAACAAAGTCTTTTTCATTTTCTAATTTTTAAAGTCCTACAGAGCACTACTTTCCCCACTTTGTTTATTCAATAATTTCCTTTCCATCCACATGGAGTAAATCACGGGTACCACAAAAATGGTGATGGTGGCAATGGTCATCCCTCCAAAAGCTGGAATGGCCATAGGTATCATTATATCCGATCCTTTTCCGCTGGAAGTAAGAATGGGCACCAGCGCAATAAGTGTGGTGGCGGTGGTCATCAATGCCGGGCGTACTCTACGTTGGCCAGCCTCAATCACCGCTGTTCGTATTCCTTCTTTTGTTTTGTCCACCTCTTTTGCAAAACGCTGATCCAGATAAGTGGCCATTAGCACACCGTCATCGGTGGCAATGCCAAACAGAGCAATGAATCCCACCCACACGGCTACGCTCAGATTTATGGTTTTCACCTGAAATAAATTCCTGAAGTCAGTCCCAAAAATCTGGAAGTTCATAAACCAATCCTGGCCATACAGCCACAGCATGATGAACCCTCCTGCAAAGGCCACGGCTATTCCGCTAAAAACCATCATGGATGTTGCAACAGATCTAAACTGAAAATACAAAATGAGGAAAATGATGAGCAGAACCACCGGCACCACTATGCTCAGTCGTTTCTCTGCACGAATTTGATTTTCATAATTTCCAGAAAAGCGATAACTAACTCCGGCAGGCACCGCCAATTCTCCATTATCAATGGCCATTTGTATCGCATCTTGAGCATCATTTACCACCGTTACTTCGGAGTAGTCTCCGGCCTTATCAAAGAGAACGTAACTGGTCAAAAAGGTTTCTTCACTTTTGATAACCTGTGGCCCTTTTACAAAATCTATACTAGACAATTGCCCCAGTGGAATTTGCACCCCCTGCTTGTTGGTCACCAAAATCTGCTTAATTTTTTCAGGGTCATCGCGCAGCTCTCGTGGGTACCTTACCCTTATCGGAAAACGCTTACGGCCTTCTACCGTCACACCTATTTGCATTCCGCCAATTCCGATTTCAATACTCTTCTGAACGTCCTCTACCGACAAGCCGTAGCGAGAAATTGCATTGCGATCTATGTCTATTTCCAAATAAGGTTTACCAACAACTCTATCGGCAAACACAGCTTCCTTTTTTACAGAAGGCACCGTTTTGAGAATTGCCTCCAGCTGAAACCCAAAGTCTTCAATAGTCTTTAAATCAGGCCCCTTTATTTTGATTCCCATGGGTGCGCGCATTCCTGTTTGCAGCATCACTAATCGGGTTTCTATGGGCTGTAATTTGGGTGCAGATGTAACTCCCGGGAGGTTGGTTACGCTAACGATTTCGCTCCAAATATCATCCGGAGATTGAATGTGCTCGCGCCAGTTTCTAAAATACTCGCCATCCTCATCTTCCAGCAATTTTTCAGAATCTAAATCCAAGGCAACAATGTCTTCCCACGAAAGTGCCTCACCCGAGCGCAGGAGGTATTTGCCATCTTCGTCTACTGCAAATCGCAACCTATGCCCATCCTTGTCTACCGCATATTCTGGTTTGTAATTAATGATGCTTTCATACATCGAAATTGGTGCAGGATCCAATGCGCTTTCGGCACGCCCCATTTTGCCCACCACCATTTCTACTTCAGGAATGGAATTCACCCGCATATCCAACTCCTTCAGGGTTTTTAGGTTTTCTTCCATGCCAGAGTGCGGCATAGAAGTAGGCATCAGCAAGAATGAACCCTCATTGAGGGCAGGCATAAACTCTTTGCCAGCTTCGGGGAAAGTTTCATTCATAGCTACCCATGGCCCAGTTTCGCGTAGGTTCCACCCAATGCTTTCGGCATCATTGGCTATAAAGCCAAATACTTTATTAACACCCAACCAAGACATCACACCAAACAGCAGAATTACTAAAGGTATGCTGCGGAAAGTTTTCTTATTGTGAAGACCCCAGCTGAG
>JAUICR010000130.1 GCA_030427785.1 Bacteroidia bacterium
ATTTTGTTCCCTATAAATTTAAGAAGGCTAATCTAATAGTGCAGCCGAGAAAAGCAAGCAAAAAAAACACGAACCGGTATAGTTCTTCGTTTATACAACTCCGATTGTCCAAATCCAAAATCGCATCATGAGAAAAAACTTCTTCTTCCTACTTTTTCTGCTTTTTACAAGTGCAGTGATTTATGGTGTTTTTCGTTTTTATGAAATTCCAAAAAGTTCAGTTTTCTCTCGTGCTGAAAATGCTTTTAGAAATGGCGACATCATTTTCCAAACCTCTACTTCAGGGCAAAGCAAAGCCATTCAATTGGCTACAAATTCGGAATACAGCCATATGGGTATTATTTATATTAAGGATGGCCAGCCGGTAGTATACGAGGCAATACAGCCTGTAAAGCTCACGCCATTAAACCAATGGATTGAGCGAGGTAAAAAAAACCATTATGTGGTAAAGCGGCTAAAAAAAGCTTCAGACATTTTAACAGAGGAAAAACTAGAACAAATGAAAGTGATTGGTCAAAAATTTTCGGGCAAACCGTATGACCTTTATTTTGAGTGGACCGATGAAAGAATTTATTGCTCGGAGCTGGTATGGAAAATCTACAAAGAAGCATTGGGGATAGAAATAGGCGCTTTGCAATTGCTATCTGATTTTGATTTATCTAACAAAGCCGTGAAGCAAAAACTAGCAGAGCGTTACGGCAATCAAATCCCCATGAATGAAAAGGTAATTTCGCCAGCGGCTATGTTCAACTCTGATTTATTGGAAACAATTTATTCCCATCCATGAGCAAAATACTTATTCTATTCTTTGTGCTGAGCTCACAAGTGCTTATTGCCCAAGGCTGGCAGCGGCTCCCAGATTTCTCCTCACATGCCCGCGATGATGGCTCTGTGTTTGTTATTAATAATAAGGCTTATTGCGGTTTGGGATTAGCCCCGTGGTGGAGTACCCTTGGCGATTTTCAAATGCTGGATATGGCTACCGACACCTGGAGCCCAATGGCCGCTATTCCCACAGGTGAAGAACGTCAATATGCTGCCGGCTTTTCGGCAAATGGAGTAGGCTATATTTTTGGTGGAACGGCCAACAACAAGTATCTAAACGATTTATGGCAATACGACCCCAATACCGATAGCTGGAAAGAAATGACCAGTCTACCCGATACCGGAAGAAGTGCCGCAGCACACTTTGTACTAAACGATACCGCCTACTTAATTGGTGGAAAAACAAAAAGCCAATCAGCCACCAAGCAAGTTTGGGCCTATGATATTATCAATGATACTTGGATTCAAAAAAGCGATTTCCCTTTTGCTAAGCTATGGCTTGCGTCTGGCGCTTCATGGCAAAACAAAGGCTATGTGATTTTTGGAGTCAACGAAAATGGAACTTACCAAAACCAATTGTACCAATACATTGTGGGTACTGATACCTGGCAAATCATTTCCACATTTCCACAAGCAGGTAGAAACTACGCTTCTATGAATGCCATTGCAGGGCAACTGGTCATTTTTGGTGGGCGAGATAGCTCAGGTGTGTTCCATCGCAATCTTTGGCGTTATGACATTAACAGTGGTATGTGGAGCCAGGGTACGGGCATTCCTGCCAAAGGCCGAAAAGGTGGTTTAAGTTTTACCAATGGAACTTCTTTATACTACACTACCGGTATTGATAGTAGCCATACCAGACTGAACGAAACCTGGAAATGCAGCAATCCATTAATTGGGGTACGCGAAATCAAAACCTCAAGCTTTGCCCTGTACCCAAACCCTGCCACAAACGAACTAACTATTGAACTAGAAGGATTTATTAATAACACTGAGATAGTGGCAGTATTATACAGCGGCTTTGGTGGAAAAGTGGCTAGTTGGAAATTGAATAATCAAGAATCAAGGCTAAATGTTTCCGCCATCAAAAGCGGCATCTACCTTCTCAAAATAAAAAGTGATAAGCAAGAAAGTACGCAGTTAATAGTAATAGACTAAGTGCGTTCAGGCCTTTTATGATCTGGGTTCATAATAGAGTTTTGCTGACGAATGGACTCATCATGGACATTGTTCAAAAGACCTTTGACAAATTTAGCACTCAGCCCTAAAGCCTTCCCATTCTCAATGCTTCTGTCCAAAATATTCTGCCAGCGGTCTACCTGCAAAATAGTAACCTTATTATCTCTTTTATAGAGGCCTATCTTCTTTGCTAGTTCCATTCTACGAGCCATTAGCTCTATGGCTTCTGCATCTATTTTATCAATTTCGCCTCGCAAAATTTCAAGATTACTGCGGTACTCCTCGTTATCGGTAGTACGAGCTCTTCTTTCTAATTGGCTTACCAAATCTATTAATACCTCTGGTGTAATTTGTTGCTTGGCATCGCTCAGGGCAATTTTGGGAGTGACGTGCGTCTCCACCATCAATCCATTCATATTAAGATCCATGGCTTTTTGAGCCACGTGAGGAATAAGTTCTGGTGTCCCGCAAATGTGACTCACATCACATACCATTGGTAGATTGGGGTATTTACCCATCAGCTCAATCACTAATTCCCACTTGGGTAAATTACGGTATGGAGCACTATCTAATTGGTGAAAACCACGGTGAATGGCACCAAGTTTTCGCACGCCTACTTTATTAAATCTTTCTAATGCTCCAATCCACAGCGAGAGGTCGGCATGAATGGGATTTTT
Organism: Bacteroidia bacterium; assembly: GCA_030427785.1. Lineage (GTDB taxonomy): Bacteria > Bacteroidota > Bacteroidia > Flavobacteriales > Schleiferiaceae > Owenweeksia. The sequence goes on from JAUICR010000130.1 coordinate 2,682, forward strand.
TACAAAAACAGGAATATCCACCCCTTTTAAGGCCTCTGCTATTTCCTGAACTGCAAAGGGACTAACCGTAGTACGCGCTCCTATCCACAATATGTCTACTCCTTGCTTTAGGCAGTGCTCTACATGGTTGGCGTTGGCCACTTCGGTACTGGTCTGAAAACCATACTCTTCCTTTACTTTTTTGAGCCAAGCCAAACCAATAGTTCCTACGCCTTCAAAAGAATTAGGACGGGTACGTGGCTTCCATATACCCGCTCTGTAAATCGGGCTGTTAAAACCTGCAGCTATTCCAGCAGCGGTTTGCAACATTTGCTCCTCTGACTCAGCGCTACATGGACCATAAAAATTGAATGGAACTGTAGCTGCCCATTGCTCATCAATATCAAGAAGTGCGTGGCTAGCCATGCTTAATCTGGTTTTAGAATATTTGATTTCTTGAGATAACGAGCAAAGAGATATAACGCCAGCCACAGAGCCAATAAAATTAAAAGCATAGGCCGGTAGGTATCAAACAAGGTAGAATCTTCCATCTTATAAAAAGTATTGAGTAGTACCAATGTAGCTCCCGAAACCCAAATGTAGGTAGTGGTATACTCCTTAACCACCACACGCGACCATTTAAACTCCATCGAGCGCATCGTTTTTCCGATGCCCTTCAACCTTGGAATCCAGCGATTGGTTTCTGCACAAAATTGATCGAAAGCTGCCCCAAACTTATTGCGTAGAAAATTTTCTTCAGCTCTAATAATAGCTTGGTAGAAAAAGATAAATAAAGGGGTCATCACCACATTAAAAAACAACGAATTGCTCATAATACCCAGACCAGCCAATATCAGTACATTACCCACATAGAGTGGATTACGAGTATGCTGAAACAAGCCACCGGTTACCAAATCTTCGGCATACACCTGGCGGTCTTTACCGCCTCTTATTATATATTTCAAACCTATGGTGGCTACTCTGGTTATTTGCCCAAGCAAGGCTACTATAAGGCCTGCAATAAGTGGAATACGATAGTCATCAAATATTAAGGGTGATGGGATGAACAACATTAAATAGAATACAGGAAACAGAATGTTTCTGTAGTGAAAAAGGAAATTTCCAAACTTTACCATTACTTAACAGCTATTATTCCGCAGAAGTTATACCACTTAAAAAACACATCGATGAGCTTAAATCCACACTTTCTTAGCAACTCTTTGTTTTCTTCCAACTTATAGGGAATTAAAACATTTTCAAGCGCTTCGCGCTTTTGCGAAATCTCCATATCTGAGTAATTATGCCTACGTTTCATATCGTAGTAATAATTAATAAACTGACGGTTGAAAAGCGAATCTTCGCCCAACACCTTTTCGGTTAGCAAAAGGCAGCCATTTTCATTTAAACCATCGTATATACCTTGCACTAAATTCTCGCGGTGCAATGGGCGTACAAACTGAAGGGTAAGGCAAAGGTTTACTACCGAAGCATTTTTAATATCCAAGCGGCCATTTAAATCACCATACTCTAAAGAATAATCTCTTTTTACCCCAGCTTCTTTGAATTTTTTATCACACTTTACCAGCATTTCTTTGGAGTCATCTATACCCACAAACTTCACCTTTTGGTCTACCGTCTTATCTAGTAGCAGCATAGAAGTTCCGGTAGAACATCCTAAATCATACAACGAACTTCCTGGGGTAGCATAATCTTTTCCCATTTCCGAAATCATGCGTTGCATTTCGCCATAAAATGGTACTGAGCGGCTTACCATGTCATCAAATACGGTTACTACCTCAGTACCGAATTTAAAATCAGTAGCCGAACGCGGTTTGTTAAACACCGCATCTTTTTCTTCTTTCATAAAACTTAGGATATCTTTTTCGTTTGGCAAAGAAAAGAAAACTGTGTTGATTGAGAACATCGCGGCTTAAGTTGCGTATCAAGTAATCCACAGCCTATCTGATCTATCTTATGCAAACAACCCAAGCAACTACATACTGATAATAGTAATCTACGGACTTTAAACTGCAGACTAACCTACAACTCCACAATCAGCTTTAAGGCATTCTCTATCATTTTATCTACTACAACATCCGCTTGTGTAGAAAATTCGCCCGTTGCTCTATTGGCCAAAATAGCCGAAATACTTATGGCCTTATGCCCTAGCAAGCTCGCCAAACCATAAATACCCGCGGTCTCCATTTCAATATTGGTAATTAATTTATCATGAAAATGGCTCGCCTCTAATAGGCCAACCAATAAAGGCACCCGAGCTTTAGCAAACAGGTTGCGCCCTTGTGGTGCATAAAAGCCAGGTGCTGTAACCGTTACACCCGACACTTGGCCTATGGATGAAAAATGTTCCAGCAAGCTTTTATCAGCTTGGGCCAAATATGGGCGCGGCAACACTTTGAGCCCTTCATTGAGATTTAGAAAGTTTTCAATCTGATCATCTTGCTTTATCCCTTCATAAAAGTGAAGCAAGCCGTCAAAACCCAATGCCATTTCAGAAATCAAAATAGTATCTACCGGCATAGCCCTTTGCACGGTGCCACTAGTACCTAGCCTGATAATATTATAAGGTTTATCAAGGGTATTGGCCTGCACCTTAAGCGCATGCAATTCGTTTATCACTATGTCCACATTATCGGTACCTATTCCTGTAGACATTACCGTAAGGCGTTTGCCTTTTAAAGTACCTGTGTGGGTTACAAACTCACGCTTTTCACGCTTTATTTCTATCGTGTCAAAATACTGCGAAACCTTGTGCACACGACTAGGATCACCTACTGTAATAATGGTATCACTAATTTCGTTTGCCGACAAAGCAAGATGGTATACACTACCGTCTTCATTTAATATCAACTCTGTATTGTTCATCTTTAATCTTATCTTTTTAAATTTTACATTTGCCGTCCAAATACTATAAAATAATGGCTGAACATATTCCTACCGTTTTAGTTCCTCTCGGGTTTTCTGAGCAATCATTAGTAGCCCTTGATCAGGCGGTAATTTTTGCAAAAGCGATGAAAGCAAAGATTGTAATGCTTGCGGTACTAAACAATGATACGCACTTAAAAGAAGCTCTAAATAATCCTAATGACAAAGATGCCCTTAAAAAGGCTGCAAAAACAAAGTTAGTAGAATTGCAATCCGAGTACAGTGCCAAAACAGGAGTAGTAATAGAACACCTGATAGCAGAAGGCGTGGTGTACGAAGAAATTGCGAGAGTAAGTGATTTAATAGAAGCTGACTTGGTAATAATGGGTACCAACGGAAAACCACAAAATTTCCGCAAAAGGTTTATCGGTAGCAATGCCTATCGTACGGTAACATTGGTAAAACCACCCGTAATTACAATCAAAGGAATCCGCAACATTGAAGAAATCAATACGATTATTTTCCCTTTAGTGCTTGACAGAAGATCTAAAGAAAAAGTAGGGCCTGCGTTGCATTTTGCACGTTTGTTTGGAGCCACCATCAAAGTAGTTTCCATACTATCCGAATCTGATGATCGCAAAAAATTAATGGCCAACATTAAGCAAGTAGAAACATTTGTTACCGACCACGGTGTACCTTGTTCTTCTGAACTTATAGAACCAACTCAAAAAGGTATTGTAAAAAATACTCTAGAATATGCTTATGCAAACGGGGGTGATTTACTAATCATTACCGAAGATGATAAAGAGCGTGATATCACAGATTATTTCCTAGGCACAGATGTGCAAGCAATGATTTATCACTCAGAAATTCCGGTGATGAGCATTACACCTAGTGAGGTGAAATGGGAGGCTATGTGGTAATACACCTAACACAATTTTTAAGGAGCATCTATTCTATTCGGGCCACCGGATAGCGTAGGTGCTCTTTTTCGTAATAAGCGCTGTGGGTGTAAATAAAACTGAGCGCATAGTAATTTACCTGAGCTTTTTGCGGGTTATCCATTTTCCACTTTTCAAAGGCCGTTCGCAATTCACTGTTGTTTCTTAATAATTCCTCAGCTGTATCTTCAAACACGTAGGGCGAGAAATACTCTTTTTGCTGAAAAATCTCATCAAAGAAATTCCATCTCAAATAACTATCTACTGCCGTAGGCTCTAGTGCCGAAACTATAAAACGCTTATTTTTTTGTTGGGTAGCAATCAGGTAATCTCCTTTATAAAATTGTCTTACTTGTACTTTCTTTTCCACTTTTAGGTCTTTTATAAAAAAATGCCCCTCGTACGGACTGTTAGGAAACGTATAATCTAACACGTACCATGAACTTACCTCTATGGTAGTATCATGGGCTAGTGCCTGCATTTCTACTTCATTCAGTTGTAGCCGTTCTACCACATCATACCAGGCTGCAGGCAGTACATAATAAGTGGGTACTTCTACCTCTTGTGTAGCTATATAGCTTGGGTAGTAGTTTAGTTTAATATTATCTGGCTTATTGCTAAAATACTTAAGCCTTTGCCCGGCTATTTGGCTGGGCTCATACACATACTCATACCCCTTAAATGTACGCTCTTCCGTTTGGCTGCTATCCAGTTTCCAATTGATGGCCATGCTTTTTAATTGATGGTCGTACTGCTCTGCTTCTTTTTTAGCATCCATTATTTGCGCATCGTTTGCTTCGCAATATTTGGCTAGCACTTGCAAAAAAGCATAGGTACTTAGCACTCTATCTTTATAGGGTTTTAGCATGTGGGCTTCTGTAATAAAACCAATAGTATTGAACAAGGTGGTGTACCCGCTGGCGTAGCGTGGGGTTTCAAGAAAAGCAGCAAACCCATCATTGGGTGTGCGACCAAACACATTTACATAAGGGCTCATTTCCCAGCCTTGTTTCTTCATGTTTTTGTAGAGAAATGGCTCCATTTGCTCTGTCATCAAATTTGACAACACAGGATTTAACTTGTCTTTCTGGGTACAAATCAAAGTCATTGTGTACTGATAGTCCGCCCCATTAGAGGTGTGTGTATCTACAAATATGTGTGGCTTTAATGTGTGAAACAACCTGAAAAAGCTCTCTGTGTTTCTTGTGTCCATTTTCATAAAATCACGATTCAAATCAAGATTGCGTGCATTTCCCCTAAAGCCATGTTCTTCGGGGCCATCCTGGTTGGCACGCGAATAAGACCCTCTATTAAGGCAACCGCCTATATTGTACACTGGAATTATGGCATACACTACATCCGCACTACTTTTCCTTTGCAATAAGTCTTTAGAAAACAGTAATGAAGCATCTATCCCGCAGCTCTCGCCCGGGTGAATACCATTGTTTATCAGTACCACTACCTTTTTATCTAGTAGCTCTTCTATCCTTGTGCCTTCTTCAATTTTATTATCTGAAATTAAAAATACATGTAGCTTTTTACCGCTGTCAGTATTTCCGGCTTCATACAATTTGGCATTTTCGTACGTGTCATCCAGTAGTGTGTAGGCCTGTATTATTTCTTGATACGTAAGAGTTTGGTTTTGCTCGTAACGCAAGCTAACCTGGGCATGGGTAACAGAAATAAAACTACAAAGCGATAAAAATGAGCTAAGGAGAATTCGAAGATGCATATCCTAAAAATTTTTAGGACCACAATATGAGAAATTCTATCATGAAAGAGACAGAAATAAAATTGAACTAGGCCCTGGCATTCATCTGATCTACCAATCTAAAACCTTCGCTGTGTACATTGATAATGGCAATATTTGGGTCTTCTTTAAAATGCTTGCGAAGCTTAGCCACATACACATCCATGCTGCGGCCTGTAAAGTAATTATCGTCTTTCCATATTTTCTTCAAGGCTTCTGATCTACCTACCAGCGAATTTTTATTAGTAGCCAGGAGTTTAAGTAAGGCCCCTTCTTTTGGGCTCAGCCTCACTTCCTTTCCTCCTTCTTTTAGCAACCTCAGCTCACTATTGTACACGTATTTTCCAATACTAAGTTCCTTTTGCTCCTCCCCTTCTGTATTTATTGAACTCCTATTGAGAATCGCTTTTATCTTGTACAGCAATAATTCAGAATCAAATGGCTTTACGATATAATCATCGGCCCCTACTTGGTAGCCCTTCATTATATCTTCCTTCATAGATTTTGCCGTGAGAAAAATAAGCGGCATGTCCGGGTCCAAATCCTTTATTTCGGCTGCCAACTGAAAACCATCTTTATGCGGCATCATCACATCCAAAATACATAAATGGGGATCGTTTTGCTTGAATTGCACCAAGCCATGATTACCATCTCTTGCCAATACCACTTCAAAGTCATGAAGCTCTAAATAGTCTCTGAGTACAGCCCCAAAGTTGAGGTCATCTTCTACCAGTAAAATTTGAATGGTGTTTTCCATAATGCTAAGATTGGTTTATTCAGGTAACGGTAAATAGAGGTAAAACTTGCTTCCCTTTCCTTTTTCACTTTCCACTTCTATTCTTCCTCCATGTGCTTCTATTATTCCCTGGGCATAGCTCAGCCCCAGGCCATGTCCTTTTATATTGTGAATGTTGCCAGAAGAAACTCTAAAAAATCTATCAAAAATATGCTTCTGTTCTTCCTTACTCATGCCCATCCCTTTATCGCTTATTACTAGGATTAGTTCATGACGAGTACGTTCGGTTAGCACCTCAATATCGGGTGGATTTATAGAGTATTTCACAGCATTATCCAATATATTAATAATGGCATTGCTAAAATGATTTACATCCATCATCAGCTCTAGTTTACCATGGTGATAGGTGCTGCGAATCATCCCCTGCCTGCTTTCTACTGACAGCTGAATATGAGAAACGCAATTCTGCACTACGGTTTCTACATCGGCTTTTTCAAAGGTTAATTCCAATTCCTTTTTATCCATCAAAGCCATGCGCAGTACACTTTCTACTTGCTGATTCATCCTATTATTTTCCTGCTTTATCACTTTACTATAGTGTTCTATCTTATCAGGGTTACCAATAATTTTAGGATTCTTTAAAGCGTCAATGGCCAGGTTTATAGTAGCTATAGGAGTTTTAAACTCATGGGTCATATTATTAATGAAATCCGTTTTGATATCACTTATTCTTTTTTGCTGCAAAGTATAAGACAAGGTGCGGGCAAAC